>NZ_CATKPZ010000084.1:0-203622 GCF_949767415.1 Pseudomonas sp. IT-196MI5 | reverse complement strand
AGAGGCCAGCACAAACACCACATAAACCCCAGACAAACAAAAACGCCCCCGGCCTTTCGACCGGGGGCGTTTTCGTTAAGCAAGGCTAAATCTTATGCCTTGGCTTTCTTGGCAGCGCGGGTACGCTCGCCTTCGTCCAGGATCTTCTTACGCAGGCGGATCGACTTAGGGGTCACTTCGCACAGCTCATCGTCCTGGATGAATTCCAGAGCCTGTTCCAGGGTGAAGCGAACAGGTGGAACCAGAGCGATGGTTTCGTCTTTACCCGAAGCACGCATGTTGTCGAGCTTCTTGCCTTTGGTTGGGTTGACGCCCATGTCGTTGTCACGGCTGTTCAGACCAACGATCTGACCGTTATAGATCTCTTGACCGTGTTCAACGAACAGCTTGCCACGCGCCTGGAGGGTTTCCAGGGAGTAGGTCAGTGCCTTGCCGGTTTCTACCGATACCAGAACACCGTTCTGACGGCCGGACATGTCGCCGGACTTCATGGTGTCGTAGCGATCGAAGATCGAGGTCAGGATGCCGGCGCCGTTGGTCAGGGTCAGGAACTGGTTACGGAAACCGATCAGACCACGAGCAGGGATGTTGTATTCCAGACGTACACGGCCCTTGCCATCCGGCACCATGTTGGTCAGGTCGCCCTTACGCAGGCCCATCTCTTCCATGACCTTGCCCTGGGATTCTTCAGGGGTGTCGATGGTGACGTTTTCGAACGGTTCCTGCTTCACGCCGTCAACCGTACGGATGATCACTTCCGGACGACCAACACCCATTTCGAAGCCTTCGCGACGCATGGTTTCGATCAGTACCGAGAGGTGCAGCTCACCACGGCCGGACACCTTGAACTTGTCAGCCGAGTCGCCTTCTTCAACGCGCAGTGCAACGTTGTACAGCAGCTCTTTGTCCAGACGCTCCTTGATGTTACGGGAGGTCACGAACTTGCCTTCTTTACCGCAGAACGGCGAGTCGTTTACCTGGAAGGTCATGGAAACGGTTGGCTCGTCGACGGTCAGAGGCTTCATCGCCTCGACAGTGTCCGGCTGGCACAGGGTGTCGGAGATGAACAGCGAGTCCATACCGCTTACGCACACGATGTCGCCAGCGAACGCTTCTTCAACGTCGACACGGTGCAGACCGTGGTGACCCATCAGCTTCAGGATACGGCCGTTACGCTTCTTGCCGTCGGCACCGATAGCCACAACCGGGGTGTTAGGCTTGACGCTGCCACGAGCGATACGGCCAACGCCGATAACACCCAGGAAGCTGTTGTAGTCCAGTGCGGAGATCTGCATCTGGAACGGACCTTCACGGTCAACCTTCGGCGCCGGTACGTTGTCGACGATCGACTGGTACAGCGGGGTCATGTCTTCAGCCATGTCGGTGTGATCCAGACCGGCAATACCGTTCAGGGCCGAAGCGTAGATCACCTGGAAATCCAGCTGTTCTTCGGTGGCGCCCAGGTTGTCGAACAGGTCGAAGATCTGGTCCAGAACCCAGTCCGGACGCGCGCCTGGACGGTCAACCTTGTTGATGCACACGATCGGACGCAGGCCGGCTTCGAAAGCCTTCTTGGTCACGAAACGGGTTTGCGGCATAGGGCCGTCTTGAGCGTCAACCAGCAGCAGAACGGAGTCGACCATCGACATTACGCGTTCAACTTCGCCGCCGAAGTCGGCGTGGCCCGGGGTGTCCACGATGTTGATGTGGTAGCCGTTCCAGTTGATGGCGGTGTTTTTCGCCAGAATGGTAATACCGCGCTCTTTTTCCTGGTCGTTGGAGTCCATCACGCGCTCGTCGTTGAGCTCGTTGCGCTCCAGGGTGCCGGATTGACGCAGGAGTTTGTCTACCAGGGTGGTCTTACCATGGTCAACGTGGGCAATGATGGCGATGTTGCGTAGATTTTCGATCACTTGTGTATCTCGATCAGAGGATTCGGTGTGCTGACAAGTCTTGGCAGCGATTAACAGTAGCGTCCGTGAAAGCCGTTACAGCTTGACGGTGGCATCGGGGGGCCGGTGACGCAGGCCACAGGCAAACAGCCCCGGGCACTTAGCTCGGTCGATAAACGCGCACATTGGCATGCCCCTCACTGAGCAAATGGTGGGCATGCAGGCGACTCATCACGCCTTTGTCGCAATACAGCAGGTACTGGCGAGTAGGGTCCAGTTCCTTGAAACGAGCGTTCACTGCATAAAACGGCATCGTTTGTACCTCGATGCCAGCCAGTTCCAGCGGGTCGTCTTCAGCAGCATCCGGGTGACGGATGTCGATGACGATCTGACCGGCCAGCGCTTCGCTGACTTCTTCAATCTGCAAGTCCTGGCCCAATTCGTCGATCACGCGATCGATCGGTACCAGCTTGGCGTTTTCGAGCGCACGCTCGAGTACCGCCATATCGAATTCTTTCTCTTCATGCTCGACGCGGTAGCGCTTGGCCGCGGTCTTCGGATTGACCGAGATGACGCCGCAGTACTCCGGCATGTGCCGGGCGAAATCGGCGGTACCGATTTCGTTGGCCAGGTCGATGATGTCCTGCTTGTGGCTGGCGATCAGCGGACGCAAGACCAGTTTGTCGGTCACACAGTCGATCACGCTCAGGTTCGGCAACGTCTGGCTCGACACCTGGGAGATCGCCTCACCGGTGACCAGGGCCTCGATGTGCAGTCGATCGGCAATTCGGGAGGAAGCGCGCAACATCATACGCTTCAATACTACGCCCATATGACTGTTATCGACTTTGCCGAGTATTTCGCCCAAAACTTCTTCGAACGGCACACTGACAAATAACACGCGCTGGGAGCTGCCGTACTTCTTCCAGATGAAATGCGCGACTTCCATGACGCCCAGTTCGTGGGCACGTCCGCCCAGATTGAAGAAGCAGAAATGCGCCATCAGGCCACGGCGCATGATCTGGTAGGCCGCCACGGTGGAGTCGAAACCACCGGACATCAGCACCAGGGTCTGTTCCAGGGCGCCCAGCGGATATCCGCCGATGCCGTTGTGCTGGCTGTGGATCACGAACAACCGTTGGTCGCGAATTTCGATGCGGACTTCGATTTCAGGCTTTTTCAGGTCGATACCGGCGGCGCCGCACTCGCGACGCAGCTTGCTGCCGACGTATTTTTCGACGTCCATCGAGCTGAACGGGTGCTTGCCCGCCCGCTTGCAGCGCACCGAAAAAATCTTCCCGGCCAGCGCATCGCCGTAGTGCTGCCTGCACTTTTCGGTGATGTCGTCGAAGTCGCCCAGCGGGTACTCGTCGACCTGCAGAAAGTGCGCGATGCCCGGCATGCAGGTCAGGCGCTCACCCATCTCTTTCAAGGCTTTCGGATCGGTAACGCGGGTTTCCAGCTCGAGATTGTCCCACACGCCGTTCACCACCACGACCGGGTCCAGATCACGGAGCACGGCGCGAATGTTTTTGGCCAACTGGCGGATAAATTTCGTCCGGACAGGTCGGCTCTTGATGGTGATCTCGGGGAAGACTTTTACGATTAATTTCATGGAAACAGCGCGCGCAGGGCCTGCCGAAAAAGGGGGGCGCGGATTATAGCGGAAATTGCTCAAGGTTTAACCAGTTAATGTGTAGAAGGTTTTGCGCGCACCAAAACAGGTCACTTATTGGATTTGACGCCACATTACAGGGCGATATTTTCTGCTTTAAAGCGTAAAACAACCTCACAAGCGTGAATTTGGGGCAAAAAACCCATGGTGGGGCACTGGCATGCAATTTGCTCCCTTGTGAGGCAGGTTGCCTTGGCAGAGTATTCGCGCCGGCATCACCCACATTATAAGGGCATCCATTACTAGCCCGAAGCCACCCGGAGGACACTATGTCGAAGTCGGTTCAACTCATCAAAGATCATGACGTCAAGTGGATTGATCTGCGCTTCACGGACACCAAAGGCACTCAGCACCACGTGACCATGCCGGCTCGCGATGCGCTGGATGACGACTTCTTCGAAGTCGGCAAAATGTTCGACGGTTCCTCCATCGCTGGCTGGAAAGGCATCGAAGCTTCCGACATGATCCTGATGCCGGACGACTCCACCGCTGTTCTGGATCCGTTCACCGAAGAACCGACCCTGATCCTGGTCTGCGACATCATCGAGCCTTCGAGCATGCAAGGCTACGATCGCGACCCACGTGCGATCGCCAAGCGCGCTGAAGAGCACCTGAAAGCCACCGCTATCGGTGACACTGTGTACGCCGGTCCAGAGCCAGAGTTCTTCATCTTCGACCAGGTGAAGTTCAAGTCCGACATTTCCGGCTCCATGTTCAAGATCTACTCTGAACAAGGTTCGTGGATGTCCGACCAGGACATCGAAGGCGGCAACAAAGGCCACCGTCCAGGCGTCAAAGGCGGCTACTTCCCGGTTCCACCGTTCGACCACGACCACGAAATCCGTACCTCCATGTGCAACGCACTGGAAGAAATGGGCCTGACCGTCGAAGTTCACCACCACGAAGTGGCAACTGCCGGCCAGAACGAAATCGGCGTCAAGTTCAACACCCTGGTGAAGAAAGCCGACGAAACCCAAACCCTGAAATACGTTGTGCACAACGTAGCCGATGCTTACGGCCGTACCGCTACCTTCATGCCTAAGCCGCTGTACGGCGACAACGGCTCGGGTATGCACGTACACATGTCCATCTGGAAAGATGGCAAGAACACCTTCGCAGGCGAAGGCTATGCCGGTCTGTCCGATACCGCCCTGTACTTCATCGGCGGCATCATCAAGCACGGTAAGGCCCTGAACGGCTTCACCAACCCGGCGACCAACTCCTACAAGCGCCTGGTTCCAGGCTTCGAAGCCCCGGTGATGCTGGCCTACTCGGCTCGCAACCGTTCCGCTTCGATCCGCATTCCTTACGTGTCGAGCCCGAAAGCCCGCCGTATCGAAGCGCGCTTCCCGGATCCGGCTGCCAACCCGTACCTGTGCTTCGCCGCACTGTTGATGGCTGGCCTGGACGGCATCCAGAACAAGATCCACCCTGGCGACGCCGCTGACAAAAACCTGTACGACCTGCCGCCTGAAGAGGCCAAAGAGATCCCACAAGTTTGCGGCAGCCTGAAAGAAGCCCTGGAAGAGCTGGACAAAGGTCGTGCGTTCCTGACCAAAGGCGGCGTTTTCAGCGACGACTTCATCGACGCTTACATCGCCCTGAAAAGCGAAGAAGAAATCAAGGTACGTACCTTCGTACACCCACTGGAATACGAGCTGTACTACAGCTGCTGATCCGGTAGCGCCTGCGCAAGCGGCGTGACAAAAAGAGGCCTCCTTCGGGAGGCCTTTTTTATGAGCTCAATTCAACGGCCGACAAAGAACCCTGTGGGAGCGGGCTTGCCCGCGAAGGCGTCGGTACATCCAATATCTCTTTCTCAGACAGACCGCTTTCGCGAGCAAGCCCGCTCCCACAATGAATTACTGCGTTCTAGAGAGATTGATAATTCATACCCAAATGTTAACGCGCTGGGCCAATCGACAGCCCTGCCCTATGCTGCAACCCAACGCTTTCGTTTCCGGTCAATTCCATGGGTCGCGGTTTTCTCTTCATCCTGCTGCTGATCGTTCTGCCCGCCACAGCGCAGATCTACAAGTACACGGACGCCAACGGCGCCACCGCGTACAGCAATCAACCGCCTGACGGCGTCAGCGCCCATCCGGTCGACCTGCCGCCTCTCAACAGCGTCGAGCGCCAGCCTCCCGGCGAAGCCGCACCGACTGCTGAAGCCGCTCGCAATGAACCGCCCCACAAGGCCTATGAAGTACTTGAGCTGACCGGGCTGCCCACCACCGAAGCCCTGCGCGCCAACAACGGCACGTTCACCATAACGGTACTGATCAAGCCGCGCCTGCAAGCCCCCCACCTGTTGCGGCTACTGCTGGACGATCAGCCCTACGGCCAGCCAGTCAATGTGCCGAGCCTGCAACTGGTGAACATCGATCGCGGCGAACACCGTCTCGCCGTACAAGTGATCGACGGGGAAACCGTGGTGCAGCAGAGCCCTATGGTGACATTCACCGTACAGCGAGTGCACAAGCCCTGAAGGCCTGGCTACTGATCGCCTGCCTGATCGCCCTGCCCGCCTCGGCAGAGGTCTTCATGTATGTCGATGCTCAGGGCAATCGGGTTTTCACCGATCATCCCAAACCCGGCGACGCCAGGCGCGTACCGCTGACAACAATCAATCGAATAGCGGCCAGCCCCGCCGGTGCAACGCCGTTGATTGCCCAGAACAGTCCCGAAACACAAGTGTTGTTCCACTATGAGGTGCTGCGCATCCTGGCCCCGGAACCCGACGCCACCGTCCGCAGCAACACCGGCGAAGTCACTGTCAGCGCCACCAACGAACCGGCCCTGCACCCCGGTCACCGCTACCGGTTGCTGCTCGACGGCCAGCCCACCGCCGAACCCGGCCTGGGTCCGGTGTTCGCCTTGAGCAACATCGATCGCGGCAGCCATACCCTGTCCGTGGAAATCCTCGACGAACAGGGACGCATCGTCGAACGCACCGCCAGCCAACCCTTCCACATGCAGCGCACGTCTCTCGCCCAGAAGCGCAGGATCAAACCCTGCACTCTCGAAAACTACGGCCAGCGGCCGGAATGCCCGCTCAACAACAAACCCGTCGAAGAAAAAAATCCATTCTTGCGACTTTTCTAACCTTGTTCAGGTTTGCGCACTATATTGGTGCAATTGCTTGCACCGTACTCACATTCCAACCCATTTTGGTTCGAAAGTACCCGCGAAAGCTGGCAAAGCGCCACGCAAACGAGCGTCAAACGCCCGTTTCAGGCGCCGAACGCTTCTTTTCGGAGCCTTGGTTTGGTTTTTGCATTTTGCCCGTACCAGCGCTTTTTTCTTGCGCATGCTCTGCCCTAAAAGAGGTCCCGATGACCATTAGCGACGCACTCCACCGCTTGCTACTCGACAACCTCACCACTGCCACCATCCTGCTCGACGCCGAACTGCGCCTCGAGTACATGAACCCGGCGGCGGAGATGCTGCTGGCCATCAGCGGTCAACGCAGCCATGGGCAGTTCATCAGTGAATTGTTTACCGAGTCGACCGAAGCGCTGAATTCGTTGCGCCAGGCCGTCGAACAAGCGCACCCGTTCACCAAACGCGAAGCCATGCTCACCGCCCTCACCGGCCAGACCCTGACCGTCGACTACGCGGTAACGCCAATCCTGAGCAACGGCGACACGATGCTGCTGCTCGAAGTCCACCCGCGTGACCGCTTGCTGCGGATCACCAAGGAAGAAGCACAGCTTTCCAAGCAGGAAACCAGCAAGATGCTGGTCCGCGGCCTGGCCCATGAAATCAAGAACCCGCTGGGTGGGATTCGCGGCGCGGCACAACTGCTGGCCCGGGAACTGCCGGAAGAAAGCCTGCGCGACTACACCAACGTCATCATCGAAGAAGCCGACCGTCTGCGTAATCTGGTGGACCGCATGCTCGGCTCCAACAAGTTGCCGTCGCTGGCCATGTGCAATGTCCACGAAGTGCTGGAGCGTGTCTGCCATCTGGTGGAGGCCGAAAGCCAGGGCTGCATCACCTTGGTGCGCGACTACGACCCAAGCATCCCCGACGTGTTGATCGACCGCGAGCAAATGATTCAGGCCGTGCTGAACATCGTGCGCAATGCCATGCAGGCCATCAGCAGTCAGAACGAACTGCGCCTGGGCCGCATCAGCCTGCGCACCCGCGCCATGCGCCAGTTCACCATCGGCCACGTGCGTCATCGCCTGGTGACCAAGATCGAGATCATCGACAACGGTCCTGGCATCCCTGCAGAACTTCAGGAAACCATTTTCTTTCCCATGGTCAGCGGACGTCCGGACGGTACCGGACTGGGCCTGGCCATTACCCAGAACATCATCAGCCAGCACCAGGGCCTGATCGAATGTGACAGCCACCCCGGCCACACCACCTTCTCGATCTTTCTGCCACTGGAACAAGGAGCCACATCGACATGAGCCGTAGTGAAACCGTGTGGATCGTCGATGACGACCGTTCTATCCGTTGGGTCCTGGAAAAAGCCCTGCAGCAGGAAGGCATGACCACGCAAAGCTTCGACAGCGCCGATGGTGTGATGAGCCGCCTGGCGCGCCAGCAGCCGGACGTGATCATTTCCGACATCCGCATGCCCGGCGCCAGCGGCCTGGAGCTTCTGGCACGGATTCGCGAGCAGCACCCACGACTGCCGGTCATCATCATGACCGCTCACTCCGATCTGGACAGCGCTGTCGCGTCCTATCAGGGCGGCGCTTTCGAGTACCTGCCCAAGCCATTCGACGTCGACGAAGCGGTTTCCCTGGTCAAGCGCGCCAACCAGCACGCCCAGGAACAACAAGGCCTGGAAGTCGCCCCGACCCTGACCCGCACCCCGGAAATCATCGGCGAAGCGCCGGCGATGCAGGAAGTGTTTCGCGCCATCGGGCGCTTGAGCCACTCCAACATCACCGTACTGATCAACGGCGAATCGGGTACCGGTAAAGAGCTGGTGGCCCACGCCCTGCACCGTCACAGCCCGCGGGCAGCGTCGCCGTTCATCGCGCTGAACATGGCAGCGATCCCCAAAGACCTCATGGAATCCGAACTGTTCGGCCACGAGAAAGGTGCGTTCACCGGCGCGGCCAACCTGCGTCGCGGGCGCTTCGAACAGGCTGACGGCGGCACGCTGTTCCTCGATGAAATCGGCGACATGCCGGCTGACACCCAGACCCGCTTGCTTCGCGTACTGGCTGATGGCGAGTTTTACCGCGTCGGCGGTCATGTGCCGGTGAAGGTCGATGTGCGCATCATCGCGGCGACTCACCAGAACCTGGAAACCCTGGTGCATGCCGGAAAATTCCGTGAGGATTTGTTCCATCGCCTCAACGTGATCCGCATCCACATCCCACGCCTGTCGGACCGTCGCGAAGATATCCCGACCCTGGCCAAGCACTTCCTCGGCCGCGCCGCCCAGGAACTGGCCGTCGAGCCGAAGCTGCTGAAAAGCGAAACCGAGGAATACCTGAAGAATCTGCCGTGGCCCGGCAACGTGCGTCAGCTGGAGAACACCTGCCGCTGGATCACGGTGATGGCTTCGGGACGCGAAGTGCACATCGGCGACCTGCCGCCGGAGCTGCTGAGCCTGCCGCAGGATTCGGCGCCCGTGACCAACTGGGAACAGGCCCTGCGCCAGTGGGCCGACCAGGCCCTGGCCCGCGGTCAGTCGAGCCTGCTCGACAGCGCCGTGCCGGCCTTCGAGCGGATCATGATCGAGACCGCCCTCAAGCACACCGCCGGTCGCCGCCGCGATGCCGCCGTCTTGCTGGGCTGGGGGCGCAACACCTTGACCCGCAAGATCAAGGAATTGGGGATGAAGGTGGATAGCGGGGATGATGATGAGGGGGATGAGGGCTAAACAGCCTTTAGTACTTCGCTAATCGTTAGACCCAATCGCGAGCAAGCTCGCTCCCACAGTGGATTTTCGGTGTTTTCACTATCGTGTAGACACCATCGAACCCTGTAGGAGCGAGCCTGCTCGCGATGCTTTTGGGGTTATCTGTGCACCGCCGCAATGCACCGTGAACCGCAATCGCGCACAAAAACAGCGTCGAAACCTTACCTGCGTTCGCAATCGAACCCCTATCGAAAAAACACGAAAGCCCCGGATTACGGGGCTTTCGGCGTTTTTAGGCGTTTTTAGGCGTTTTTTTGTTTCGCACTGTTAAAACCTGGCACGTCCCCTGCAATAACCCTATCAAGTGAACCAGTTCACCCACCCGGTTTCGGGGACCTTGGTACAGGCAGGCCGGGGATTCCCCTCTTTACATCGGGCTCACACCGCACCCGCGACGAGCCCAGCCGTTTTGGGGCCCTTGATACAGGCAGGTCAGGGGTTCCTTCTTTACACCAGGCTCACGCCGCATTCGCGACGAGCCTCCCGTTTTGGGGACCTTGGTACAGGCAGGCCGGGGATTCCCCTCTTTTATTGCTCCCGGAGATGGATCTCCAGCCGCCAGCGGTCATCGACCTCGCTACCGGCCCACTCGCCCTGCAGGGGCCGGGCAGCCACCAGTGTCAGCAACAACCCCCCATCGCTCAAACGTACCCGCCAGTTCACGTCCTTGCCGCCGAGCTTGAGCTGGCCTTTCTGCGCCTTGCCCTCGGCGCCAAACAGCAGCGCGACACTGCCATCGAGCATCTCGCCGTGGGTCTTGGGTTCGTTGTTGAACCACACCACCAGCCCGTCGTTCGTCACCTCAACCTGCTGCAGCTGGCTGGGGTCCGGCGTGGTCAGGCGACCGATCATCAACCCGACCATCACTCCGACAATCGCCAGCGAGCCCATCACCCGCAGGAATAGTTTCGAACGCACGCCTACTGGCGGCGTAGAATGCGCGTCATCTTTGCCTTCGGAGCCGTGCATGTTTCACGTCATCCTTTTCCAACCAGAAATTCCGCCGAATACTGGCAACGTTATCAGGCTGTGCGCCAACAGTGGCTGCCACCTGCATTTGATCGAACCGCTGGGCTTCGAGATGGACGACAAGCGCCTGCGCCGGGCTGGCCTCGATTACCACGAGTATGCCACCCTGCAACGCCATGCGGACCTTGCCAGCTGCCTGGAAAGCCTCGGCCATCCGCGGGTATTCGCCTTCACCACCAAAGGTTCGCGGCCGTTCCACGATGCCAGCTTCGCCCCGGGCGATGCGTTCCTGTTCGGCCCGGAAAGCCGGGGCTTGCCTGCTGAGGTGCTGGACGCCCTGCCCGGCGAGCAACGCCTGCGCCTGCCGATGCGCGAGGGCTGCCGCAGCCTGAATCTGTCGAATACCGTGGCGGTGGCGGTTTACGAAGCCTGGCGTCAGAACGACTTCAAATAACACCCAAAAAAATGTGGGAGCGAGCTTGCTCGCGATGGCGGTGCATCAGTCAACATTGATGTTGAAGCTGCTGACCTCATCGCGAGCAAGCTCGCTCCCACAGTATTGAAACGCTTTATTGAACGGTCGGCGTTTCGCCAGCTGCCTGCATGCGTTGCAGCTCTTGCGCGTACAGCGCATCGAAGTTCACCGGAGCCAGCATCAGTGCCGGGAACGAACCGCGGGTCACCAGGCTGTCCAGGGTTTCGCGAGCGTACGGGAACAGGATGTTCGGGCAGAACGCACCCAGGGTGTGGCTCATCGAAGCGTCATCCAGGTTCTTGATCAGGAAGATCCCGGCCTGTTGCACTTCAGCGATGAACGCCACTTCGTCAGCGTTTTTCACGGTAACCGACAGGGTCAGCACGACTTCGTGGAAGTCGGCTTCCAGCGTCTTCTGACGGGTGTTCAGATCCAGAGCGACGCTCGGCTCCCACTGCTGGCGGAAGATCGCCGGGCTTTTCGGAGCTTCGAAGGACAGGTCACGCACATAAATGCGCTGCAAGGAGAATTGCGGTGCAGTTTCTTCTTCGTTCGCAGCAGTGTTCTGTTGGTCAGTCATCGCAGATCCTTCTTGATCCAGGGTTCTTTTAGGTTTGCTTGTTTTGGGGTATTACCGTCAGGCCCTGAGCAGCGCGTCGAGCTTGCCGGCACGCTCCAGGGCGAACAGATCATCACAACCACCCACGTGGGTGCTGCCGATCCAGATTTGCGGCACGGACGTACGCCCGGCCTTCTGGGCCATCGCAGCGCGCACCTGCGGCTTGCCATCGACCTTGATCTCTTCGAAGGCCACGCCTTTGTTCTCGAGCAGGTACTTGGCTCGCGAGCAGAAAGGGCAGTAATCGCTGGAATAGACGACGACGCTACTCATATCACTTCACCAACGGCAGATTGTCGGCTTTCCAGCTGGAGATACCGCCGGACAGCTTGGCGGCGGTGAAGCCGGATTTCATCAGTTCGCGGGCGTGGGTGCCGGCGGTCTGGCCCATGGCGTCGACCAGGATGATGGTCTTGGCCTTGTGCTTTTCCAGTTCGCCAACGCGGGCGGCCAGTTTGTCCTGGGGAATGTTCAGCGCGCCGACAATGTGACCGGCGGCGAAATCCTTGGTTGGACGAATATCGATCACCACGCCTGCGTCCTTGTTGACCAGCCCGGTCAGTTCGCCAGTGCTCAGGCTACGGCCGCCGCCCTGCATTTGATAGGCAATCAGCAACGCCAGCAGTACGACGAAGATACCGACGAGAATGTAGTGGTTAGTGGCGAATTCAATCAGGTGAGCAACCATCGAAGGAGGTTCCAGGGCGTTAAAATGTCGGCCAGTATACACAGCCACTATGGTGGGCCAAACCCCGTCCGGCGGTGACGCGGCCGGAACTTCGCTTTAAACTGCGACTCCCTTTTTCCATTACCCCTTTTACCTCAGCCACGAGTGGATTCCATGACTACCACGCCTAAACCTTTGGTCCTGATGATTCTCGACGGCTTCGGTCACAGCGACAATCCCGAATCCAACGCCATTTTTGCGGCGAAGAAGCCTGTACTGGATCGTCTGTGGGCCACGGTGCCGAACGGCCTGATCTCGGGCAGCGGCATGGACGTCGGCCTGCCGGATGGCCAGATGGGCAACTCCGAAGTCGGCCACATGAACCTCGGCGCCGGTCGCGTGGTGTATCAGGATTTCACGCGCGTCACCAAATCGATCCGCGACGGCGAGTTCTTCGAGAACCCGACCATCTGCGCCGCCGTGGACAAAGCCGTCGCCGCCGGCAAATCCGTGCATTTCATGGGCCTGCTGTCCGATGGCGGCGTGCATAGCCACCAGGATCATCTGGTCGCCATGGCCGAACTGGCCTTCAAGCGCGGCGCGCAAAACATCTACCTGCACGCCTTCCTCGACGGCCGCGATACTCCACCGAAAAGCGCGCAGTCGTCGATCGAACTGCTCGACGCGACCTTCCAGGCCCTGGGCAAAGGCCGGATCGCCAGCATCATCGGTCGCTATTACGCCATGGACCGCGACAACCGTTGGGATCGCGTGTCCCAGGCCTACAACCTGATTGTCGACGGCCAGGGCGAATTCAACGCCGCCACCGCTCAGGAAGGCCTGCAGGCAGCCTACGAGCGTGGCGAGAGCGACGAATTCGTCAAAGCCACCTCCATCGGCGAGCCGGTGAAAGTCGAAGACGGCGATGCCGTGGTGTTCATGAACTTCCGCGCCGACCGCGCCCGCGAACTGACCCGCGTGTTCGTCGAAGACAACTTCAGTGAGTTCGAGCGTGCCCGCCAGCCGAAACTGGCCGGTTTCGTCATGCTGACCCAATACGCCGCCAGCATCCCTGCGCCATCGGCTTTCGCTGCCGGCAGCCTGGAAAACGTGCTGGGCGACTACCTGGCGAAAAACGGCAAGACCCAGCTGCGCATCGCTGAAACCGAAAAATATGCCCACGTGACCTTCTTCTTCTCCGGCGGCCGCGAAGAACCGTTCCCGGGCGAAGAACGCATCCTGATTCCATCGCCGAAAGTCGCCACCTATGACTTGCAACCGGAAATGAGCGCACCGGAAGTCACCGACCGCATCGTCGATGCCATCGAAAACCAGCGTTACGACGTGATCGTGGTCAACTACGCCAACGGCGACATGGTCGGCCACAGCGGCGTGTTCGAAGCGGCGGTCAAGGCTGTTGAATGCCTGGACCTGTGCGTGGGTCGCATCGTCGATGCACTGGAAAAGGTCGGTGGCGAAGCGCTGATCACGGCTGACCACGGTAACGTCGAGCAAATGTCCGATGCGACCACTGGCCAGGCGCACACTGCGCATACCACCGAGCCGGTGCCATTCATCTATGTCGGCAAGCGCGACCTGAAGGTCCGCGAAGGCGGTGTGCTGGCGGACGTGGCGCCGACCATGCTGAAGTTGCTGGGCCTTGAGCAACCGGCGGAAATGACCGGGACTTCGATTCTGGTCTGATTAGATCTTCCGAACACCACAAAACCCTGTGGGAGCGAGCCTGCTCGCGATAGCAATCTGACAGCCAACATCTATGTTGAATGATCGGACGCCATCGCGAGCAGGCTCGCTCCCACACTGGTTTATGGAGTTTTCGAAATGGAATTCAGTCTGTCGCTTGCTCCAGTCATCACACAGTCAGAAATGGGCATTTTTTTTGCCGCCCATGGCGGGCATACTAGGCCGTCCCTTTCCCTGGTGCCGCCCGCCCCTATGCTTCGCGTCCTGATAGCCCTGACTCTGACATGCCTGCTCCAACCGGCCTTTGCTGACGAGCGCGCAGACACCCAACAGCAGTTGGACGCCACGCGTCAGGATATTGCCGAGCTGAAGAAACTGCTGGGCAAGCTGCAGGAAGAGAAGTCCGGTGTGCAGAAAGAGCTCAAGGGCACCGAAACCGAAATGGGCAAGCTCGAGAAGCAGGTCGAAGCCCTGCAAAAAGAGCTGAAGAAAAGCGAAGCCGAGCTACAGCGCCTCGATGCAGAGAAAAAAAAACTCCAGAGCGCGCGCACTGAACAGCAACGACTGATCGCCATGCAGGCCCGGGCGGCCTACCAGAACGGTCGCCAGGAATACCTCAAGCTGCTGCTCAACCAGCAAAATCCTGAAAAATTCGCTCGTACCCTCACCTATTACGACTACCTGAGCCAGGCTCGCCTGGAGCAGCTGAAAAGTTTCAACGAAACCCTGCGCCAACTGTCAAATGTCGAGAAAGATATCGCCATGCAACAGGCGCAATTGCTGGTGCAGCAAAGCAGCCTCGATACCCAGCGTGGCGAACTCGAGAAAGTTCGCCAGGAGCGCCAGAAAGTCCTGGCCAAACTCAATGACGACGTAAAGGCTCGCGATCAGAAACTGGCGGCTCGCGAGCAGGATCAGGCAGACCTGTCTAAAGTCCTTAAAACCATTGAAGAAACCCTGGCACGCCAGGCCCGTGAGGCAGAAGAAGCGCGGCAAAAAGCGCTGATTGCCCAGCAGGAAGCCGAAAAAAAGCGTTTACGTGAGGCCCAAGCGCAGGCGGATGCCAGCGACGACGCCCCACGCAAACCGGTCAGATCGACACCAGGCGCACTGGTTTCCAGTTCCGGCGAGACCTTTGGCGGCCCGTTTGCGTCAACCCGCGGCAAACTTCCCTGGCCTGTCGACGGTCGACTGCTGGCGCGTTTCGGTGAAAGCCGTGGCGACGATGCCCGGACCAAGTGGGACGGCGTGATGATCGGCGCGTCTGCCGGCAGTGCGGTGCGTGCCGTACACGGTGGTCGCGTGGTGTTCGCCGACTGGTTGCGTGGCGCCGGGTTGCTGGTGATTCTCGACCACGGCAATGGTTATTTGAGTCTGTACGGTCACAACCAGACGCTGCTCAAGTCTGCGGGTGACGTTGTAAAAGCCGGTGAGCCTATTTCCACTGTCGGTAACAGTGGCGGGCAGGACACACCAGCGCTGTATTTCGCAATTCGTCAGCTGGGTCACCCGAGTGACCCCGCGCAATGGTGCCACGCGCAAGGATAGGCGTTGAGTTACCTACATTAGGAGTTCGTTCGACATGCTGCATTTGTCCCGCCTTACCTCGCTGGCCCTGACGATCGCCCTGGTGATCGGCGCGCCTCTGGCGTTTGCCGCTCAACCAGCGCCGGCAGTTGCGCCTGCGGGCACTGCTGCGACCACCAAGGCGCCACTGCCGCTGGATGAGTTGCGCACCTTTGCCGAGGTGATGGACCGGATCAAAGCCGCTTATGTCGAACCGGTGGACGACAAGACTCTGCTGGAAAACGCCATCAAGGGCATGCTCGGCAACCTCGATCCGCATTCGGCCTACCTCGGCCCTGAAGACTTCGCCGAGTTGCAGGAAAGCACCAGCGGAGAATTCGGTGGCCTGGGTATCGAAGTCGGTGCCGAAGACGGCTTCATCAAGGTGGTTTCGCCCATCGATGACACCCCGGCCTCCAAGGCCGGCATCCAGGCCGGTGACTTCATCGTCAAGATCAACGGCCAGCCCACCCGTGGCCAGAGCATGACCGAAGCCGTGGACAAGATGCGCGGCAAGATCGGCCAGAAAATCACCCTGACCCTGGTGCGCGACGGCGGGGCACCGTTCGACGTGACCCTGACCCGCGCCGTCATTCAGGTGAAGAGCGTGAAGAGCCAGTTGCTGGAGTCGGGCTACGGCTATATCCGCATCACCCAGTTCCAGGTCAAGACCGGCGAAGAGGTTTCCAAGGCCCTGGCCAAGCTGCGCAAGGAGAACGGCAAGAAGCTCAAGGGCATCATTCTCGACCTGCGCAACAACCCGGGCGGAGTGTTGCAATCGGCGGTCGAAGTGGTCGACCACTTCATCACCAAGGGCCTGATCGTTTACACCAAGGGCCGTATTGCCAACTCCGAGCTGCGCTTCTCTGCCACCGGCAAGGACGAAAGCGAAGCCGTGCCAATGGTCGTGCTGATCAACGGCGGCAGCGCTTCGGCTTCGGAAATTGTCGCCGGCGCCCTGCAGGACCAGAAACGCGCCGTGCTGATGGGCACCACCAGTTTCGGCAAGGGCTCGGTACAGACGGTTCTGCCGCTCAACAACGAACGCGCATTGAAGATCACCACGGCGTTGTATTACACGCCGAACGGCCGCTCCATCCAGGCCCAGGGCATCGTCCCGGACATCGAAGTGCGCAAGGCCAAGATCACCAGCGAGCAGGACAGCGACTACTTCAAGGAAGCGGACCTGCAGGGTCACCTGGGCAACGGCAACGGCGGCGCAGACAAACCGACCGGTTCCAGCGGCAAAGCCAAGCCGATGCCACAGGACGATGATTACCAATTGGCCCAGGCCCTGAGCCTGCTCAAAGGGCTGAGCATCACGTCCGGCCGTTGAGATGCTTCTGCGGTTGCTGATCGGGCTGTTGTGTTGTCTGGCGGGTGTTGCTCACGCAGAACCCGCCGGATCGACGCCCCACAAAGCCTACCTGAGTCTGATCATCGATGACCTGGGGCAGAACCTGCCCCGGGATCGCCGCGTGCTGGCCCTGCCCGGCCCGGTGACCACGGCAATCATGCCCGACACGCCCCACGCCACCGAATTTGCCCGCGAAGCCCATCGCGCCGGCAAGGTCGTCATTCTGCACATGCCTATGGATCCGGCCACCGGACCGTTCGCCTGGCATCCCGAGCTGTCCGTCGAGGAGCTGGAAAAACGCCTGAACGCCGCGTTCAAAATGGTCCCGTACACCAGCGGCATCAATAACCACATGGGCAGCCGCATGACCGCACAGCCAGCGGCTATGGCCTGGCTGATGGCGGACTTGCAACGACGACACAAGTTCTTCGTCGACAGCCGCACCAGTGCGCAGACTGTCGCGGCAGCCGAGGCGCAGAAGATCGGGTTGGCGAGTGTTTCGCGGGACGTGTTCCTGGATGATGAGCCAACGGAAACGGCGATTTTCACACAGCTACAGACGGCCATCAGTCTTGCGCGCAAGCAGGGCTCGGCGGTGATGATCGGTCATCCGTATCCGCAGACGCTGGCGGTGCTGGAACGCGAATTACCCAAGCTCAAGACTCAGGGGATCGAGTGGATTGATATCCGGCAGATGATCAGTGTTCGCAGCAATCGGGCGACCGCTGCCCATGGGAAGGATGGGGTGTACCGCTAGTATCTACACCGCAGAACCCCTGTGGGAGCAAGCTTGCTCGCGATGGCGTCGTGTCAGTCGACATCATTGGTGAAGGACAGATCGCTATCGCGAGCAAGCTCGCTCCCACAGTGTTATGCACATGGCTGAAGAGGGTGTCGGGCGTTAGAGATACTGCGCCATGATCTCGTCCACCCGACCTTCCTTGCGCATCTGGTCCAGCGCCGCCTGGAGCTTGGCCACCGTTTCGTCCGGCACATTCTTGTTCAGCGCCAGGTACAGTTCGGCACTGTTGAAACGCAGTACGGTTTTCAACCCGTTAACCCCTTCCTGCCGCGCCAGATAGCGCCCGGCAGGATCACCGGTGGCCCACAGGTCGATCTGGCCGTTGACCAGTTTTTTCGCGTTGTCCTGATCACGCAGCACAACAATCGGATTAAGCCCCTGCTTGGCCAGCGTCTCGGCAATGGCGTCGCCCTTGTAGGCGCCGATCTTGTACTTGCGCGCGTCATTCAAGGTTTCGAGGGTGATCTTGCTGTCAGCCCTGGCCAGCATGATCCAGTCGTCCGGGCCAATCGGACCGACCCATTTGAATAGCTTTTCGCGATCCGGCAACCGCGCCATGACGAATACGCCGTAACCGGGTTTTTCCAGGGTGAGTTTGTAGATTCGCTCCCAAGGGAAACGCAGCGTCAGGCTGTAGGTAATGTCGGCGCGCTTGAAGATCTCGCGGACGATATCAGTGGCGATGCCGTTGATGTTCTCGTCCTGAGCGAAGTTCTTGCCGTTCTTCGCCATGTTGTATGGCGGGAAGTTTTCCGTCAGCAACACCAGGTCGGTATCGGAACGGTCTGCAGCGTGCGCCCCGTTAATGAGCAACAGAGAAGCACTGGCGAGAACGAGAAGAAAGCGTTTAAGCATATCTGGCTACCGAAATCCATGGCGTACCCAAGAGTGCCTTGGGTACGCCATGGTGTCCACTGGACTGTATCGGTTTGTTTAACGCATCACGATTCCGCGATGGGCCATATAGGCCTTGGCTTCCTGCACGGTGTATTCGCCGAAGTGGAAAATACTCGCCGCCAGTACCGCGCTGGCGTGGCCTTCGATAATGCCGTCGGCCAGGTGCTGCAGGTTGCCGACGCCGCCGGAGGCGATCACCGGGATGCCCAGCGCATCGCTGATGGCGCGGGTGACGCCCAGGTCGAAGCCGTTTTTCATGCCGTCCTGGTCCATGCTGGTCAGCAGGATCTCACCGGCACCCAGGCCTTCCATTTTTTTCGCCCATTCAACGGCATCGAGACCGGTTGGCTTGCGACCGCCATGGGTGAAGATTTCCCAGCGCGGAGTTTCGCCCGGCCCGGAAACCTTCTTCGCATCGATGGCCACCACGATGCATTGCGAGCCGAAATGCTGTGCGGCTTCGCCGACGAATTCCGGGTTGAACACCGCGGCGGTGTTGATCGAAACCTTGTCCGCACCGGCATTGAGCAGGTTGCGGATGTCCTGCACGGTGCGTACGCCACCACCCACGGTCAGTGGGATGAACACCTGGCTGGCCATGCGTTCGACGGTGTGCAGCGTGGTGTCGCGGCCGTCGACGCTGGCGGTGATGTCGAGAAAGGTAATCTCGTCGGCACCCTGCTCGTCGTAGCGACGAGCAATTTCCACCGGGTCACCGGCGTCGCGGATGTTTTCGAACTTCACACCCTTGACCACCCGGCCGTTGTCCACGTCCAGGCAAGGGATGATGCGTTTGGCCAGGGCCATGGTCGTTTCCTCAGCCTTTGTACGAATCGCAGAAAGCTTGCGCTTCGGCGACGTCGAGGGTGCCTTCGTAGATCGCACGACCGGTAATGGCGCCGATGATGCCTGGCGCCTTGGCGTCGAGCAGGGTCTTGATGTCGCCCAGGTTGTGGATGCCGCCGGAAGCGATCACCGGGATCTTCGTGGCAGCAGCCAGTGCCGCGGTGAACGGTACGTTGCAGCCCTGCATCATGCCGTCTTTGGCGATGTCGGTATAAACGATGGCGGACACGCCGTCGGCTTCGAACTGCTTGGCCAGGTCGATCACCTGAATGGTGCTGATCTCAGCCCAGCCATCGGTGGCGACGAAACCGTCCTTGGCGTCCAGGCCAACGATCACCTTGCCCGGGAACGCGCGGCAGGCTTCAGCGACAAAGGCCGGATCTTTCACGGCCTTGGTGCCGATGATCACGTAGCTCACGCCGGCTTTCACGTAGTGCTCGATGGTTTCCAGCGAGCGGATACCGCCGCCGATCTGGATCGGCAGGTTCGGATAGCGCTTGGCGATGGCCGTCACCACTTCGCCGTTGACTGGCTGGCCTTCGAACGCGCCGTTCAGGTCGACCAGATGCAGACGGCGGCAACCGCCCTCCACCCACTTGGCAGCCATGCTCACCGGGTCATCGGAGAACACCGTGGAATCTTCCATACGGCCCTGGCGCAGACGAACACAGGCACCGTCTTTAAGATCGATAGCGGGAATAATCAGCATCTGGCAAACCTTCAAATTTGAATGATCAGCTTGGCTCGGAAATCAGTTTTTCTCGAGCGCCCACAGGTCGCTTTCGATGCTTTCGAACCTCTCTTTGAGATGCGCCTGCACATCGAAAATCGCCCTGTTGTAATAATGCGGAGCAATTTCACGGGTAAACAGCTCAAGAATCTCCGCCGCCTCGAACGAGCCGAGGTCGAGTTCGAAGCGGTCTTCCATGAAACGCTTGATCTTGCGATTGGCCTCGCTCTCCTGCTCGGGAGTGAGGGTCAGAATCGGCGGCTTGGATTTCTTGGTTGCCATTTACCAGCGACCGTCCCACGCAGCGAAGTTCTGCAGCAACTGCAGGCCATGGGTATGGCTTTTCTCCGGGTGGAACTGCACGGCGAAACGCGAGCCTTCGGCCAGCGCCGCGGCGAAATCGACACCGTAGTGACCGCCCCCCACCACCTGCCGCGCGTTGGCGGCAGCGATGTAGTAGCTGTGCACGAAGTAGAACCGCGCCAGGTCCGGAATGTCGTGCCACAGCGGGTGACTGACCTTCTGCTTCACTTCGTTCCAGCCCATGTGCGGGACTTTCAGGTGTTCGCCGTCCTCGACCAGATCCTTGCCGAAGAACTTCACCGCGCCCGGGAACAGGCCGATGCAGTCGACGCCGTCGTTCTCCTCGCTGGTGTCGAGCAAGGCTTGCATGCCCACGCAGATGCCGAGGAACGGACGGTCCTGGCTGACTTCACGTACCAGCGAATCGAAACCGAGGCGACGGATCTCCGCCATGCAGTCGCGAATCGCGCCAACGCCGGGGAAAACCACCCGGTCGGCTTCGCGAATCACGTTGGCATCGCTGGTGATCAGCACCTTGCCGGCACCGACGTGCTCGAGGGCCTTGGCCACCGAGTGCAGGTTGCCCATGCCGTAATCGATAACCGCGACTGTCTGCATTACAGGACGCCCTTGGTCGATGGCATTTGCCCGGCCATGCGGTCATCGAGCTCGACGGCCATGCGCAGGGCGCGGCCGAAAGCCTTGAACACGGTTTCGATCTGGTGGTGGGTGTTGGTGCCACGCAGGTTGTCGATGTGCAGGCTGACCAACGCATGGTTGACGAAGCCCTGGAAGAATTCCTGGAACAGGTCAACGTCGAAGCCGCCCACGGTGGCGCGGGTGTACGGCACGTGCATCTGCAGGCCCGGGCGACCGGAGAAGTCGATCACCACGCGCGACAGCGCTTCATCGAGCGGCACGTAGGCGTGGCCGTAGCGACGGATGCCTTTCTTGTCGCCGATGGCTTTGGCAAACGCCTGGCCGAGGGTGATACCGACGTCTTCCACCGTGTGGTGGTCATCGATATGCAGGTCGCCCTTGCTGACAATATCCAGGTCGATCAACCCGTGACGGGCGATCTGGTCCAGCATGTGCTCAAGAAAAGGAACACCGATATCAAATCGGGCCTTTCCGGTGCCATCGAGGTTGATCGAGGCTTTGATCTGGGTTTCCAGAGTGTCGCGCTCGACAGACGCCTTACGTTCGGCCATCACCAGCTCCGCAAAATCATTGGGCGAAAAAGGCAGTCATTATAGGGGCGCGGGCGCCAAACAGAAACACGCGAGGTGATATCCCTGACGGAGTGAATCCGGGGGTGCCGGCGATGTACATGTCCATACAAGCCATTTGGCACACCACAAAACAACTGTGGGAGCGAGCTTGCTCGCGATGGGGCCATCACATTCAACATTTCTGTTGACCGTCAGACCGCTATCGCGAGCAAGCTCGCTCCCACAGGTTTCGGGTTGAAACTGGTATCAGTGAAACAGCACTGCCGTCTTCTGCAAGGTCACCCAAACACCCCACGCCAGCGGAATGCCCACCACCAGCCACGCCGCAACCGCCAGCGGCTTGGTACCCGGCGCGGCTTTCCATTCCAGCGACGTGCTGGCGTCAGCGCCTTTGTCATGGCCCAGCGCCTGTTCGGCAGCCAGTTCGGCGTCGCTCATGAAGTACTTGTCGGCCACCGGACGCACCAGCAGGTTGCACAGGAAACCCAGCACCAGCAGGCCGGCGAGGATGTACAGGGTGATGTCGTACGCCGCTGCACGCTCGACGCCGATGCTCAGCTGATACTCGCGCAGATAGTTCACCAGCACTGGACCGAGCACGCCGGCAGCCGCCCACGCCGTCAGCAGGCGACCATGGATCGCACCGACCATTTGCGTACCGAACAAGTCCGCCAGATACGCCGGAACAGTCGCAAAACCACCGCCATACATCGACAGGATGATGCAGAACGCCGCCACGAACAGGGCGATGCTGCCCAGGTGACCCAGGCTCGGAATCAGTCCGTACAGGGCAAATCCCAGGGCGAAGAACACGAAGTAGGTGTTTTTGCGGCCCAGGTAATCCGAGAACGAAGCCCAGAAGAAACGCCCGCCGATGTTGAACAGACTCAGCAAACCGGTGAAACCGGCAGCAATGGCGGCAATCGAAGCCAGCTGTGAAGCATCGAGTTGACCAAATGCCAGGTCATTGCCCAGCAACTTGCCACCGAACACTTCCTGCAACAGCGGCGACGCCATGCCGAGGATGCCGATACCGGCCGACACGTTCAGGCACAGCACCAGCCACACCAGACGGAACTGCGGCGTCTTCCAGGCCACATTCACGTGAACATGACGATGAGTGATCATTGCGTTCGAGGCTTTTTTCGCCGGGGCGGTCCAGCCTTCTGGCTTCCAGCCGGTTGGCGGGACGCGGTAGGACAATGCGCCACCGATCATGAACACGAAGTAGATCGCGGCCATCACCAGGAAGCTCTGCCACACGCCGACGCTGGTTGGCGAAGCGAAATGCCCCATCAACGCCGCCGCCAGTGGCGCACCGACCATTGCGCCACCGCCGAAGCCCATGATTGCCATCCCGGTCGCCATGCCGCGCTTGTCCGGGAACCACTTGATCAGGGTCGACACCGGCGAAATGTAGCCCAGGCCCAGGCCGATACCGCCAATGACCCCGGAGCCGATCCACATCAGCCAGATCTGGTGGGTATACACCCCCAGCGCCGAGATCAGCAGGCCGCCGCACCAGCACAGCGCCGATACGACACCGGCCTTGCGGGGCCCGGCGTGTTCCAGCCAGCCACCCCAGATCGCTGCAGAGCAACCCAGGAAGATGAAGAACAGGGTATAGATCCAGCCGAGCATCGAGATCGGCCAGTCACACTGGGACGAGAAGACTTGTGCGATAAAGCTCATGTCCGGCGCGCAGGCTACCGCAGCGGTGATGCCCAGCGCCTTGGACAGCGGCAACCAGAACACCGAAAAGCCGTAGGCCATGCCGATGCACAAGTGGATGGCCAGCGCGGCCGGTGGCACCAGCCAACGGTTGAAACCGGGCTTGGCGATGATCCGCTCCTTGGACAGGAACGCTGGCTGGTCAGCGCGCAAGCCGTCCGCCGTGATGCTCGTGGTCATTGTGTATCCCCCAATTATCAGTAGGGTTCGCCAGCCACGGTTCACTCCCGGCCTTGATACACGCAGGCATGACCGTTTTTTGGTGGAGCACCTTGTTGTGCGACAACAGGTCGCAGAAGGACGGACGAACGGGCAAAGGTTACCATCTGCAAGCGACAGAAAAACCAAACTGACATCGCCTTTTGTACGTCATCCGATCTCTCTCACCTCATGACCTCACGGGAATCACCATGCCGATCATTGTCGAGCCGCTGAACCAAGCCACTGCCCAGGATCGGCAGGATCTGCACAAGATCTACCACGACGCCCCGGACTGGCTGTTCGCACCGTTTTCCGGGGAAGCGCAGTTGATCGAAGACTGTTTGCGCGACGGCACACTGATCGCCGGACGCTTCAATGATCGCCTGCTGGGCGCGGCCCGCCTGCAAAGGCACCAAGACGCCTGGCACTTGTCCCAAATATGTGTGCGAAAAATTACCCGTCGCCGTGGGGTTGCCGAGCGACTGGTCGCCGAAGCCCGGAAAATGGCCGAGCAATCGGGTATGACGCTGCGCTTGCTGGCGCCTGCCGGGCATCTGGAAGCACAAGCACTGGCGGCCAAGTTGAAACTGCCGCTGGATGTACTGCCGACGTGATCGCTGACCGGCCGTCTGTTCGGGGGCGCTATACTCCTCGGCTAAATTTCGAATTCGACTAATTACAAGGACTCGCCCATGAAAGCGTTCGGCAAAATCCTGGGTCTGGTGCTTCTCGGGCTGTTGCTGATCATTGTGGCGCTGGGCTTTGCCCTGACCCACCTCTTCGATCCCAACGACTACAAAGACGAGATTCGCCAGATAGCCCGCGACAAGGCCCACATCGAGCTGACGCTCAATGGCGATATCGGCTGGAGCCTGTTCCCGTGGCTGGGCCTGGAGTTGCACGACGCCAGTGTCGCAACCATGGTCAAACCGACCGAACCGTACGCCGACTTGCAGATGCTCGGCCTGTCGGTGCGCGTACTGCCGCTGCTGCGCCGCGAAGTGCAGATGAGCGACGTGCGCGTCGAAGGCCTGAACCTGCGCCTGAACCGCGACAAGGACGGTCACGGCAACTGGGAGGACATCGGCAAGCTGCCTGCAACGGCCAGCACCGACGCGTCCAGCACCCCGCCAGCCGCTACCGAACCTGCGCCCCAAGCCAGCGTTGCGGCGGAAAAACCGCCGCAGCCGATCCGCCTGGACATCGACAGCCTGACCGTGAACAACGCCCGCGTTGAGTACAACGACGAAAAAACCGGCAAGCAGTTCAGCGCCGAAAGCATCCAGCTGAGTACCGGCGCGGTGCACGACTCCACCAATATCCCGGTCAAGCTAACCGCCTTCCTGGGCACCAATCAGCCAGTCTTGCGGGTACGCACTGAGCTCAACGGCGAGCTGCGCATCGAGCGCGCCCTGCAACGCTACAAATTCGAAGACATGAAACTGTCCGGTGAAGTCGCCGGCGACCCGTTGCAAGGCAAGACCATGACCTTCTCCGCCCAGGGCCAGCTGGCGCTGGACAAGGCCGCCAACGTTGCCGAATGGACCGGCATCAAGATCTCCGCCAACCAACTGCGGGCATTGGGTGAGCTGAAGGTCAACGACCTCGACAAGACCCCACAGGTCAGCGGCGGCATCTCGATTGCCCAGTTCGACCTGGCGAAATTCGTCGACAGCATCGGCCAGAAACTCCCGGCCATGGGCGAAGGCAGCCTGAGCAAAGTCGAGCTGGTCAGCCGATTGGCAGCGACACCGACCAGCCTGTCGCTTGACGATCTCAACCTCAAAGTCGACGACAGCACCTTCAGCGGCCGTATCGCCGTCGAAGACTTCGCAAAGCAATCGTTGCGCGCAGCACTCAAGGCCGACTCCTTCAACGTCGACCGTTACCTGCCGCCGAAATCCGCCGAGGCCAATAGCGCGACACAAGTGCGTCAGGCCGAAGTCGCCAGCACCGAAGCCGATGCCATGGCCGGCGCCGGCAGCACTCCGTTGCCACCCGCGCCGACCAAGGACGCCTGGAGCAGTGAGCGCTTGTTGCCCGTGGAACGCTTGAGCAAGCTCGATGTGGACGCCGACCTGACCTTCGGCCAGTTGACCCTGCAAAAACTGCCGATCCATAACGCGGCGCTCAAGGCCACCGGCCAGGGCGGCCTGCTGACACTGGCCAACCTGCGCGGCGACCTGTACGAGGGCAGCTTTGAAACCAACGGCACGCTCGATGTACGCCAGCCAGTGCCGGCGCTGAACCTGCAGACGAAGATCAGCCGGGTACCGGCAGAAAAAATCCTCGAAAGCCAGGGCAAGAATCCGCCGGTCAAAGGCCTGGTCACGCTCAACAGCAGCCTGACCGGTAGCGGCAACAGCCAGAAAGCGTTGATCGAAACCCTCAACGGCAACGCCAGTTTCGTCATCAACAATGGCGTGCTGCTCAACGCCAACCTTGAGCAACAGCTGTGCAAAGGCATCGCCACGCTCAACCGCAAAACCCTCAACGGTGAGCCGCGCGGCAAGGACACACCGTTCCAGGAGCTCAAGGGCAACCTGACCTTGCGTAACGGCGTGGCCAGCAACCCGGACCTGAAAGTGCGCATCCCGGGCATGACCGTCAACGGTGACGGTGACATCGATCTGCGAGTGCTGGGCATGGACTACCGCGTCGGCATCATCGTCGAAGGCGATACCAGCGCCATGCCGGACCCGGCCTGTCAGGTCGGCGACAAGTTTGTCGGCATCGAGTGGCCACTGCGCTGCCGCGGCCCGCTGGAGCTGGGCGCCAAGGCTTGCCGTTTGGATAACGACCGCATGAGCCAGGTCGCGGCCAAACTGGCTGGCGACAGGATCAGCGAAAAAATCGACGAGAAATGGGGCGACAAGGTCAACCCGAAACTGAAAGACGCGCTCAAGGAGCTGTTCAAGCGATGAGAGCCGAGCAGTTTTCAACGGCGGTGCTGGACTGGTTCGACCGCCACGGCCGTCACGATTTGCCCTGGCAGCAAGACATCAACCCGTATCGGGTATGGGTCTCGGAAATCATGTTGCAGCAGACCCAGGTCAGCACCGTGCTGAACTACTTCGACCGCTTCATGGCCTCGTTGCCAACGGTCGAAGCCCTGGCGGCGGCACCGGAAGACGAAGTGCTGCACCTGTGGACGGGCCTGGGTTACTACACCCGCGCGCGCAATTTGCAGAAGACCGCGAAAATCGTCGTCGAGCAGTACGGCGGCGAATTTCCCCGGGACGTAGAAAAGCTCACTGATCTGCCGGGGATCGGCCTGTCCACCGCTGGCGCCATCGCCAGCATCAGCATGGGCCTGCGCGCGCCGATCCTCGACGGCAACGTCAAACGGGTGCTGGCGCGATTTACCGCACAAGAGGGCTACCCCGGCGAGCCGAAGGTGGCCAAACAGCTCTGGGCCAACGCTGAGCGCTTTACACCGCAGACCCGCGTCAACGCCTACACCCAGGCGATGATGGACCTCGGTGCCACGCTCTGCACCCGCAGCAAACCGAGCTGCCTGCTGTGCCCGCTGGAAAAGGGCTGCGAGGCGCACATGCTCGGCCTGGAAACCCGCTACCCGATCCCCAAGCCGCGCAAAGCCATCCCGCAGAAACGCACGCTGATGCCGATGCTCGCCAACGGCGAGGGCGCGATCCTGCTTTACCGCCGCCCGTCCACGGGCCTGTGGGGCGGTTTGTGGAGCCTGCCGGAACTCGACGACCTCGACGACCTGCCGCATCTGGCAGCGCAGCACTCGCTGGAACTGGGCACCCAACAGGCATTGCCGAGCCTGGTGCACACCTTCAGCCATTTTCAGTTATCCATCGAACCCTGGCTGGTTCAGGTCCAGGAGTCCGGCCATCACATGGCCGAGGCTGACTGGCTCTGGTATAACCTCGCCACCCCGCCGCGCCTGGGCCTTGCCGCCCCGGTCAAAACCTTGCTCGAACGCGCGGCCGCCGTATTGAACGCAGGAGAGTCGTCATGACCCGCACCATCATGTGCCGCAAGTACAAAGAAGAATTGCCAGGCCTGGAGCGCGCCCCCTTCCCGGGCGCCAAAGGCCAGGACATTTTTGACCACGTCTCGGCCAAGGCCTGGGCCGACTGGCAAAAACACCAGACCCTGCTGATCAACGAAAAACGCCTGAACATGATGAACGCCGAAGATCGCAAATATCTTCAGGGCGAGATGGACAAGTACTTCTCCGGCGAGGATTACGCCAAGGCCGAAGGCTACGTGCCGCCGTCGGAATAACCCCGATTTATCGGGGGTCGGAACGTAAGCGACGGTAATAATTAAATTTTTTTTGAAAACTTGCTTGACGCCCCCCTGAAAAACCCGTTTAATGCGCCCCGTTGCCCAGATAGCTCAGTCGGTAGAGCAGGGGATTGAAAATCCCCGTGTCGGCGGTTCGATTCCGTCTCTGGGCACCAAATACCGAAAACCCTGAATCGCAAGATTCAGGGTTTTTTTATGCCTGCGATTTGACGAGGCACTACCCCAGTCACCATCGAAGCGATAATTCCCACCTCCTCTCGCCACGCCAGCAAGTGCCCGTAATGGTTGCCGGAGCTGAGTCCCCAAAAGCTTCAGACATTGGAAATCGGCCCTTCCTGGCAGTCTCTTGGTTTGTCGGAATACTCCGTATGCTTTAACGGAATTGGATGACATACGCTGATCATCGGTTTGCACAGAATGGGCATTTTTGGCCTGTCGAAAATTTCGTCTCCTATCGTTATTTCAGAAGACCCGTTGAGGCTGCAGGGCTGACGTTTGCCAAACGCCCTGACTGTTGAGTGGCCAGTCACACGGATGACTTGCCAATAATTGTAAAAGAGGGATTGGGATGTCTTGGGATGTAATTAGCCTATTGGCGCTCGTGGCGTTCTGCGCCGGTTTTTTTGATGCCATTGCAGGTGGGGGCGGGCTGATAACATTGCCTGCACTTTTTCTGGCTGGGATGGACCCCATCAGTGCGATTGCCACGAACAAGTTCCAGGCCGCTTCGGCAACTGTTTCGGCAACTGTAACCTTTGCTCGCAAAGGAATGATCGAGTGGCGCGAAGGCCGTTTCCTGGTTATCTGCGGATTCATTGGCGGCGCCAGTGGTGCCTTGCTGGTCAGCTCTATTGATAAACGCTATCTGGAAGTTTGCGTACCTATCATGCTGATCCTGGTAGCCATCTATTTTGCGCTCTCTCCAAAGCTGGCCAATGAAGATCGACGCAAGAGAATCGGCATTCTGCTTTTTTCGTTTACCGTTGCGCCAATTCTTGGCTTCTACGACGGTATATTTGGTCCTGGTGTGGGCTCTTTCTTTATCGTCGGATTCGTACTGCTCTGCGGCTTGGGCATGATGCGGGCCATGAGCTTTACCAAACTTGCCAACGCCTCATGCAATCTCGGTTCTCTGTCGGTCTTTATCACCAAAGGTGTGATTATCTGGCCGGTAGCCATTGCCATGGCTTTGGCAGCCTTCGTCGGCGCTCAATTGGGTGCACGGGCCGCTGTTCGGGTCGGACCACGGCTGATCAAACCTATGTTGATCGTGGTCTGCTGCGCCTTGGCCATCAAGCTGCTGAGCGTAGAAACCAACCCTTTACGCGTTGCACTCATCCAAGCGTACGCGGGTGTTAATAACGAAAAACCCTGAGTCGCAGGGCCCAGGGTTTAGAGCCTCTCGTTAACTCGCATCATTCCAGTGGAAAACCAGGTTACGGGCTGCACCACTGCCAACATCGGCAACGTCATGCCGTGTTTCTCCGTGATGCGTCGCAATGACCGTGTATTTACCGGCAGGCAGTTTCACGTAAACCAGCGGACCGGCGTCATTGAGCGTCAGCACGGTCTGCCCCGGGGCTTTCTGAATAACTACATGCACGTCAGAAGAGTATTCATTTCCCGTCCCGACAGAGAACGTCATGTGCAGGTTATAGCCGGTGGTCTGCTGGATGGCCCTGGACTCATCCTCGCCGATACCGCCGGACAGGTAGGTGATGCCGTTTTGCTCCTGGCTTTGCACCTGCACCCCCGAGCTGTTGATGGGCTCAAGGCTGGCGGCAGGTGACATCGCGGGAAACATCAGCACGCCTACGGCGGTGAGGGGCAACAGGAGTGAATGGAGGTATTTCATGATGACGACTCCCGGGTTCTGCAGAACCCAATCGTTACACTCTTTGGATTTCCAGTCGGAGGGAGGGGTTTAGATTGATTTGACCTCAGTACGAAACGTACTACGCCATTTGTTCCTCAGCCCTCGCCCACCATCAGAACCGTCCTGCCGCAGAACCCGGTATTTCCTGCCTGTTTCTCAGTAACCCCCGGCATCTTCGAAGGGTGCTCACTTGTCATTCTCTTTCGCTGTTCAACCTGCTGCGGAAGACCTCATGACAGCCCTCACACTCAACGACACTCACGATCCACATCTGGCATCACTGCTTGGCAACCTTGGCAAATTGATCCATCAGGCACGTCAGAAGACGCTACGGGCGGTCGATACCGTTCAAGTGCAAACCTGTTGGCAGATTGGTCGGCATATTGTCGAGTTCGAGCAGGAAGGGGCTCGGCGAGCGAGGTATGGCAAACGCTTACTGGCCACTTTGGCGAAAGTGCTCAGTGCCGACTTCGGCAAAGGATTTGACGAGCGCAATCTGCGTTACATGCGGGATTTTTATCAAACTTTTCCAATTTGGAACGCAGTGCGTTCCGAATTGAGCTGGACCCACTACCGCCGCCTGCTTCGGGTCGACAACGACAGCGCCCGCCTCTGGTACATGAACGAATCGGTCACCCAAAACTGGTCAAGCCGCGCCCTGGAACGCCAGATCAATACGTTGTATTACGAACGCCTGCTGGCAAGCTGCGATCGCGGCAGCGTCAAGCAGGAGGCCGCCACCCACATTCAAAACATGAAGGCCAGCCCTCGGGATTTCGTCCGTGACTCGGTGGTACTGGAGTTTCTTGGTTTACCCAATGCCGGCAAGCTTCAGGAAAGCGAGATCGAACAAGCGCTGATCGAACAATTGCAGGGTTTCTTGCTGGAACCGGGAAAGGGCTTCGCGTTCATTGCCCGCCAGCAACGCATCAGCACCGACAGCAAAGACTTCTACATCGACCTGGTGTTCTACAACTACTTGCTCAAATGCTTCGTCATCGTCGATATCAAGCGCGGTGAACTGACCCATCAGGATGTAGGGCAGATGGACATGTACGTGCGCATGTACGACGACCTCATACGCAGCGCGCAGGACAGCCCCACCGTTGGCATCATTCTCTGTGCGCAAAAGGATGAATCCGTGGTGCGTTACTCCGTGCAGGACGGAAACGAGCAACTGCTCGCCAGCAAGTACAAGCTTGTCCTGCCAAGTGAAGAGGAACTGCGTAACGAACTGGATCGGCAATGGGCGGCACTCGAAGAACGACTGCTCGATCAACCACTGCGTTGAGGTGAATGGATTGTTCATCAACGGTATCAGGACTATCGTTGGCAGCTACCCGCAAAGGACTGACGCCGATGAATTTGCAGGAAACGCCTTCACTCGTCCCAACTCAAATCGAGTTGCCATTGCAACGCATCGCGTCCGGTGAACCGTTCAAGGAAACCGCTGCAGACGGCTTTGTCCTCGGCGGTTTCACCTGGCGCCACGCTACCCGGGACACCACTCGTCCAGTTGTCATTATCAACGCCGCCACGTCCGTCCGCTGCCGCCACTACTCGCGCTTTGCCGACTACCTGTTCGCCCATGGCTTCGATGTCATCACCTATGACTACCGCGGCATCGGCGAGTCGCGGCCGGCATCGCTCAAGGGGTTTCAAGCCTCGTGGACCGATTGGGGAGCGCTGGATTTCGAGGCGATGCTCAAGCGCGCACAGCGCGAGTTCACCGGACAGCCTATCGATGTGATCGGCCACAGCTTCGGCGGCTGTGCAGCGGGCCTGGGGGCGTCCGGGCACCTGATCCGGCGCCTGGTGACGGTCGGGGCGCAATTCGCCTACTGGCGCGACTATGCGCCCGCCCATCGCTGGCGCATGTTCGGCAAGTGGCATGTGCTGATGCCACTCGTGACGATGTTCTACGGCTACTTTCCGGGCAAACGCCTTGGCTGGCTGGAAGACACACCCGCCGGCGTGGTCCGTGACTGGAGCCTCTCCACCGCCCGTTTCGAGAAGCGCTCCAGCAGCCGCGCGATCAGCAAAACCACCGGACAGCTACCCTTTGCCGGCGTCACCGCGCAAACCCTGGCCATCAGCATCAGCGACGACCCCTACGGCACAATCCCGGCCATCGAACGCCTGCTCGGCTACTTCACCGGCAGCACAAACTATCATCTGCGCATCCATCCCGAAGACATCGGCGAAGAAGAAGTCGGACATTTCGCCTTTTTTCGCAGCGCATACCAAGCCACACTATGGCCCATTGCATTGACCTGGCTGCAAAACGGCGAACTGGCCCCCGATACCCCCGGGCGGCGAGTGCCACGCAGCTAGGCCTTTTGCCCTTTCAACGAATACGGAACGACGCCCATGGCCTCCGCCAACAAGCAGCAAAAACGCGCCACCCGCGCCAAGGCCAAGGCCAAGCAGAACCGCACCCAGCGGGCTGCCGCGCCGGTGGAACTGGACCCGAACGACGATCGCATCGACTTCGAATCGGTGGACCTGACCGACATGTTCAAAGAGATGATCGACGCACAAAAGATCAGCCAACAGGCCATGTGCGCGGCCTTTCTGGAACATCCGCTTATCGCACTGGTACTGGAGCAGGAGGGTGAGGAAACAGCGACAGACTTCATCCTCGCTGCTCTGATCGAATATCGCCAATGGTCCGCTGAAACCGACGAGGCTGGCGCCCTGGCGTGGATCGAATCACCGGCCTTCCAGGCTGACTACGTGGCGGCGTCCGACGCCATTGCCGCGCAAACCCAACAGAAACCGAACTGAGCTCCCATGGCCTCCCTGAACAAGCAACAGAAACGCGCCAAGCGTGCAAAAGCCAAAGCCAAGCAGATCCGCATGGTTGGCAGAAAATCCATCGTGGATCAGGACCTGCCCGAATTCGGCGAGCCAATCCCGGAATACACCCTGTCGATGTTCAGCAAAATGCGCGACGCGGAAGCCATCAGCCGCAGCGAAATGCTCTCGGTGCTGCTGACGAACCTCGCCTTTATCATCATCGACCATCCAGAACTGCTGGACATGGAACACGCCGACGACGAAGGCATGGCCGCCACCCACCTGGCCGCCGACATGCTGATCGACTACCGCATGTGGGCCGACGGCATGGACCGCGACGCCGCCCAGGCATGGCTGAGCGAGCCGCAGTTCATCGCCGACTTCGGCGCTGCGCTGGATGTCTATCGCGAGTCGCTGGAAGCGCCGGAAGAAAAAGCCGAGTAAAAGTTACGACTCAAACAAAAACGGCCGCTCGTCACCACTGACAGCGGCCGTTTTTTTGGCTCTGAATCGAGCACTTTCCTTCCGTCAGGCACCACGTATATCCCATTGACATATCCAACACAAAACCTATCCTTTGGGCTCATCGCGCCAATAAAAGCGCAGGAGGTCCAAATGGAACAGACAACCCTTTTCATGAGCAATCGAAGCCAGGCCGTTCGCCTGCCGAAAGCTGTAGCCATGCCAAGCGACGTGAAACGAGTCGACGTCGTCGCCGTCGGTCGAAGCCGAATCATCACGCCCGCCGGTGAAACCTGGGACAGCTGGTTCGATGGCGAAAGCATCACGGCAGACTTCATGACCGATCGCGAGCAACCCGCCGATCAGGAGCGTGAGTCGTTCTGATGATCAAGTACATGCTCGATACCAACATCTGCATTTTCACCATCAAGAACAAACCACAAGTGGTACGGGAGGCGTTCAATCGTCATCACGGCCAACTGTGCATCAGTGCGGTCACGCTGATGGAGCTGATTTACGGCGCGGAAAAATCGGCAGCACCCGAAAAAAACCTGGAGGTCATCGAGGGTTTCGCCGCGCGACTTGAAGTCCTGCCCTTCGACAATGAAGCAGCAGCACATACCGGGATGATCCGATCCGAGTTGGCAAAGGCAGGCAAACCCATAGGCCCGTACGACCAGATGATTGCCGGGCACGCACGCTCACGCGGGTTTATCGTGGTCACCAACAACCTGCGGGAGTTCGAGCGCGTTCCGGGGTTACGCGTAGAAGACTGGGTTCATGTCGACTGAATACGGAACAATCGACAGAAACAAAAACGGCCGCTCGTCATCACTGACAGCGGCCGTTTTGCGTTACGCGGTATGGATCAGTTCAGCACCACCGCGCCACGCTTTTCCAGATTGCGACGGCGAGCCACCAGCAAGCCGGCCGCTACCACCAAGGCACTGAGCAAGCCGGTCGCGAGAATTTCCACGCGGTGGGCTTCCTGGAACAGCATGATGGTCAGAGCCGCGACGATGAAGATGATCACCGCGTAGGTCAGGCCCGGGAACAGCCACATGCTGAAGGCGATTTTTTCCCCGCGCGCTATACGCTGCTTACGCATGCGCAGTTGCGAAATCGCGATCACCAGGTACACCAGCAATGCGATGGCGCCGGAGCTGGCCAACAGGAACTCGAACACGGCAGCCGGGGCCACGTAGTTGGCGAATGTTGCCAGGAACGCTGCGCCAGTGGACAACATCACAGCCCAGTAAGGCGTGCCACTTTTGTTGGTGCGGGTGGACATCGCCGGCGCATCGCCGCGTTTGCCCAGGGAGAACATCATGCGCGACGACGTATAGAGCGCCGAGTTCAGGCAGCTGGTTACAGCAACCAACACCACGATGTCGACGATCATCTTGGCGTTCGGGATGCCCATGCGCTCAAGCACGGTCTGGTAGGAACCCAGGCTTGCCAGTACCGGGTCGTTCCAAGGCACCAGCGCCACAACGATGAAGATCGACACGAGGTAGAACAAGCCGATCCGCCAGATCACCGAGTTGGTGGCCTTGGAGATTTGCTTGCCTGGATCTTTCGATTCCGCGGCCGCGATGGTCACGATCTCGGTGCCCATGAAGGAGAACATGGTGGTCAGGATCGCACCCAGCACCGCGCCCATGCCGTTTGGCAGGAAGCCTTGGGTGTCGAACAGGTGTGAAACGCCGCTGACCTGGCTGCCCGGCAGAAAGCCGAAGATCGCCATGAGGCCCAGAACAATGAAACCGATGATGGCCAACACTTTGATCAGGGCGAACCAGAACTCGAATTCACCGTAGTTCTTCACGCTGAACAGGTTGGTCACGGTCAACAGCATCGTGATGACCAGGGCGAAGGCCCAGATGTCCACGCCAGGGAACCAGGCATGCAGGATGGTCGCGGCGGCGTTGGCCTCCAGCGGAATCACCAGCACCCAGAACCACCAGTACAACCAGCCGATGGTGAAACCGGCCCAGTGACCGATCGCGCGGTCGGCGTAAGTCGAAAACGAACCAGTGTCCGGCGAGGCAACGGCCATTTCGCCGAGCATGCGCATCACCAACACCACCAACATGCCAGCGGCAGCATAAGCCAACAGAACAGCCGGACCTGCAGCGGCGATGGCGTGACCCGAGCCAACGAACAAGCCGGCGCCGATAACCCCGGCAATCGACAGCATGGTCACGTGGCGCGGTTTGAGCCCCTGTTCGAGGCCATTAGAGCTTTGGGTACTGCTCATTAAAACTACCTTTGTAAGGAGAAGCGAATGCATGCATCCCGTTCGGCGAGCCTTCTCGTAAAAAGAAGCCAACAGGGCGTTCTGTATTCTGCACGCAATAATTGCGCCAAAATATTTCAAATCCTTCTAATCCGGTGATTCCAACCAGACCGGACGGTCATCGCAACCCATTGAATTTAATGGCACTTCGCCAGAGCGTTACCCTGCGACCCACATTGTGTGGCGAGTCAGTGCACCGGAAACACACCTGAAAATGGCTCTGTGCACATTAAAAGTGCGCAAGCAGTGCATTTGGCCGGATAGCGCTTCCAACACCCTGTCAAAGCTGGCAACATCGCGCCTTTTTTTGCAGCAGCCACCGCGCTTTTTATCGACAGGCAAGGTTCAAACGGCTGTTCGGTTGTAGATGGGGCGACAGTCTGCTGCGCCGATGCGACAACCTGCCACACGCCAGCCGTTTACTGTCCGTAGGGCTGTTGGCTGCCATTGAAACGCTATGCTAGGTTGGCCGCCTCGCCAGGAAGGCCACCAACAGCAGGAGCGCAACATATATGAGGAACGCACATGGCTGAGGCCACGCCCGCGCTTGAAATCCGCAACTTGCACAAACGCTACGGTTCGCTGGAGGTGCTCAAAGGCGTCTCGCTGACCGCCCGCGACGGCGATGTGATCTCGATCCTGGGTTCCTCCGGCTCCGGCAAGTCCACGTTCCTGCGGTGCATCAACCTGCTGGAAAATCCGCACCAGGGCCAGATCCTGGTCGCCGGCGAAGAACTCAAGCTCAAGGCCGCGAAGAACGGCGAACTGGTAGCCGCCGACGGCAAGCAGATCAACCGCCTGCGCAGCGAAATCGGTTTTGTGTTTCAAAACTTTAACCTGTGGCCGCACATGAGCGTGCTCGACAACATCATCGAAGCCCCGCGCCGCGTGCTCGGCCAGAGCAAGGCCGAAGCCATCGAAGTGGCCGAAGCCCTGCTGGCCAAGGTTGGCATCGCCGACAAGCGCCATGCCTATCCCGCGCAACTGTCCGGCGGCCAGCAACAACGCGCGGCCATCGCCCGCACCCTGGCCATGCAGCCCAAGGTCATCCTGTTCGACGAGCCCACCTCGGCGCTTGACCCGGAAATGGTCCAGGAAGTACTTAATGTCATCCGCGCGCTGGCCGAAGAAGGCCGCACCATGCTGCTCGTGACCCACGAAATGGGCTTCGCACGTCAAGTCTCCAGTGAAGTGGTGTTCCTCCACCAGGGCCTGGTAGAAGAGCAAGGATCGCCACAGCAGGTGTTTGAAAACCCGCTTTCGGCGCGCTGCAAACAATTCATGTCCAGCAACCGCTAACGGAGCTACCCACATGCAGAACTACAAAAAGGTCTTCCTGGCCGCCGCCGCCACCCTGGTGTTCAGCGCCGGTGCCATGGCCGAAACCCTGAAGATGGGCATCGAAGCGGCCTACCCGCCGTTCAACAATAAAGATGCCAGTGGCAATGTCGTCGGCTTCGACAAAGAGATCGGCGACGCCCTGTGCGCCAAGATGAAAGTCGAGTGCACCGTCGTGACCTCCGACTGGGACGGCATCATCCCGGCCCTGAACGCCAAGAAGTTCGACTTCCTGATTTCCTCGATGTCGATCACCGACGAGCGCAAGGGCGCGGTGGACTTCACCGACCCGTACTACTCCAACAAGCTGCAATTCATCGCCAAGAAAGACGTCGACTTCAAAACCGACAAGGACTCCTTGAAAGGCAAAGTGATCGGCGCCCAGCGCTCGACCCTGGCAGGCACCTTCATGGAAGACAACATGCCGGGCGTTGAAGTCAAACTCTACGACACTCAGGAAAACGCTTATCTCGACCTGACTTCCGGCCGCCTGGACGGCATCCTGGCCGACAAGTACGTCAACTACGAGTGGCTCAAAAGCGACGCGGGCCGTGGCTACGAGTTCAAGGGCGACCCAGTGGAAGAAAGCGACAAGATCGGTATCGCAGTTCGTAAAAACGACCCGATCCGCGCGAAGCTGAACACCGCGCTGAAAGAAATCGTCGCGGACGGCACCTACAAAAAGATCAACGACAAGTACTTCCCGTTCAGCATCTATTGATTCTGACCTGCCAGACCGGCGCCCGATGGCGCCGGTTCTCGGCCTTGCCTGCCGCGATTTGAAAAGAAATCCATGATTATCGACCTCTACGGATTCGGCCCGGCGCTCGCCGCTGGCGCGCTGATGACTGTGAAACTGGCACTCTCGGCCCTGTGCCTGGGGCTGGTACTCGGTCTGCTCGGCGCCTTGGCCAAGACTTCCCCGTACAAGCCGCTGCAATGGCTTGGCGGCACTTATTCGACCCTGGTTCGCGGCATCCCTGAATTGCTCTGGGTGCTGTTGATCTACTTCGGCACGGTCAACCTGATGCGCGCCCTGGGCGAGTTCTTCGGCAACCCCGACCTCGAACTCAACGCCTTCGCCGCCGGCGTGATTGCACTGGGCCTGTGCTTCGGCGCCTACGCCACGGAAGTGTTTCGCGGCGCGATCCTCGCCATCCCCAAAGGCCATCGCGAAGCCGGCGTGGCCCTGGGCCTGTCGAAGTGGCGCATCTTCACCAGGCTGATCATGCCGCAGATGTGGCGCATCGCTCTGCCGGGCCTTGGCAACCTGTTCATGATCCTGATGAAAGACACCGCGCTGGTGTCGGTGATCGGCCTGGAAGAAATCATGCGTCATGCGCAAATCGGCGTGACCGTCTCCAAACAGCCGTTCACCTTCTTTATGGTGGCCGCGTTCATGTACCTGGGCCTGACGGTTCTGGCGATGACCGGCATGCACTTCCTGGAAAAACGCGCCGCTCGCGGCTTCGCGAGGAGCACCCAATGAACTGGGAAGTCATCATCAAGTGGCTGCCGAGACTGGCCCAGGGCGCGACCCTGACCCTGGAACTGGTGGCCATCGCCGTGATCGCCGGTTTGCTGCTGGCCATTCCACTGGGTATCGCCCGCTCATCGCGCTTGTGGTGGGTGCGGGCATTTCCCTACGGCTACATCTTCTTTTTCCGTGGCACGCCGTTACTGGTTCAGCTGTTCCTGGTCTACTACGGCCTGGCGCAGTTCGACGCGGTTCGAAACAGCTCGATGTGGCCGTACCTGCGCGATCCATTCTGGTGCGCCACGGCGACCATGACCCTGCACACAGCGGCCTACATCGCCGAGATCCTGCGCGGCGCCATACAGGCCATTCCACCGGGCGAGATCGAAGCGGCGCGGGCGCTGGGCATGTCCAAACCCAAAGCACTGCTCTACATCATCCTGCCGCGTGCCGCACGCATCGGCCTGCCGGCCTACAGCAACGAAGTGATCCTGATGCTCAAGGCCAGCGCCCTGGCCAGCACCGTGACCTTGCTGGAACTGACTGGCATGGCCCGCACCATCATTGCCCGGACCTACCTGCCGGTGGAGATCTTCTTCGCCGCCGGCATGTTCTACCTGGTGATGGCCTATGTGCTGGTGCGCGGCTTCAAGCTGCTGGAGCGCTGGCTGCGCGTCGATGCCTGCCAAGGGCGCTGATACCGGCGTGTTGACGGGCGAGGCCCTGCTCGCCCGTTTCGCCGCGCTGGATGCTTTTCTGACAGCGCATCAGGGCCTGTGGAAACCTCGCCCCTTCACTCATCTGCAGCTACCCTGGGAAGCGTCCTACCCTGCCTTGGCCTCCTGGTTACGTGAGCGAACGCTGGAAGACGCGGAAAACGCTCACAACCAACCTGCCCTTCTAGATGCACCGGAACCCTTTGCTTGCCTGGCAACGATGTCCGTTGTCTTGAGTGCCGTGGATGAATTGCCTGCACGCACACTCGAAGCGGCCGGCCATCGGCTGAACGTCGATGTGCCGGGGCGCAAATGGCAACAGATCGAAGCCTTCGCCAGTCGATTGCAGTTTTCCGAGGCACCGCAGCATTGGCTGGACTGGTGCTCGGGCAAGGGACATCTGGGGCGCCGCCTGCTGCAAGCGGGGCAACAACTGACATGCCTGGAATACGACCCGGCACTGGTCACCAGCGGCCAGGCACTCAGCCAACGTCATCACCTGCACGCACTGCATATCGAACAGGATGTGCTCGTGGCAGACGCAGCTTCTTTACTGAGTGCGTATCACACGCCCGTCGCGCTTCACGCCTGCGGTGATTTGCATGTGCGACTGATTCAACTCGCCAGCGCAACAGGCTGCAAACAAATAGCCATTGCGCCGTGCTGCTACAACCGGATCGGTCTTGCCCAATACTCGCCGATTTCCTCGGCCGCCAAAGGCTCCGGCTTACAGCTGTCCCTCGACGACCTCGCGTTGCCCATGAGCGAAACCGTTACCGCCGGTGCCCGCGTGCGACGTCAACGCGACACCTCCATGGCCCGGCGTCTGGGCTTCGACTTGCTGCAACGGCAACTGCGCGGCATGGACGAGTACCTGCCAACCCCTTCCCTGCCCAGCGCCTGGCTGGACAAACCCTTCGCCGATTACTGCCATCACCTGGCCGCGCTAAAAGAGTTATCCACAATCGGCGCGCAAGATTGGTCAACCCTCGAGGCCGCCGGATGGCAGCGTCTGGCCGAAGTGCGCAACCTTGAACTACTACGCGGACTTTTCCGACGCCCGCTGGAACTTTGGCTGGTCCTTGACCGGGCACTTTTCCTCGCCGAACAGGGTTACAGCGTCCGCGTCGGCACCTTCTGCGACACCCCGCTCACGCCGCGTAATTTCCTGCTCCTGGCCGAACGCACTTAAACCCATCCTTCCTGTGGATAACTCTGTTGATGGAATTATCGTGGATCCAATATCCATGCCTGTTTCAGGGCTTAAACCTGACTGTTCATTTTTCGTACACCCGGATAAAAAATCGAAAAAACAGGTATTTGCGGACAAATGAGAACGGATCCACAAATTCGACCTAAACCCAGTGCGCTGCCGATGGCATTGTGCATAAGCATTTAATGAAAACGACATAAATGCCTAATCCCGGACCGCTGACAGGGGAAATTGCACCGCTGCACTTCTCTTGATATACACAAACGCCAGGGCGCCAGCATGCGCGGCCACGAACAAGAACATTCTTCCGACAGGATGCGCCAGTGACTTTCATTTCCTACGCACAGAATTTCGAAGACATACGCCTGTGGCGCGCCCTCAAGACTGTCGAGAACGGCTTCTACATCGATGTGGGGGCGAACCATCCCACCCACGACTCGGTCACCAAGGCGTTCTACGACCACGGCTGGACCGGCATCAACGTCGAACCGATGCCCAACTACTACGAGGCCCTGTGCCAGCAACGCCCCAAAGACACCAACCTGCAGTGCGCGGCCGGGGAAAGTGCTGACGACCTGACCTTCTACGGCATCGCCGGCACCGGCCTCTCGACCCTCGACCCGGCCATGGCCAAAATGCACAAAGACGCCGGCATGGACGTGCGCAGCCAAACGATCAAGTCCCGCACCCTGACCTCCATCTGCGAAGAACATGCCCGGGGCCGCGCCATTCACTTCCTCAAAATCGATGTCGAAGGCCACGAAGAAACCGTCCTGCGCGGCATGGACTTCAGCCAATGGCGACCATGGGTAATCCTCATCGAAACCCCCTGGGCCCGCGACCAGACCTGGGAAAACCTCGTCATTGACGCCGGCTACCAATCCATCCTGTTCGACGGCATCAACACCTACTACCTCGCCGAAGAACACCTGAACCTCAAACCCGCCTTCGACATCCCGCCGTGCAACCTGGACGAATTCCAGTTCTGCAAAGGCCACAACTTCAGCCACCCCCTCGGCGACACCGAACACCAACTCGCCGCCGCCCTGCAACGCGCCGAACAGGCCGAAGCACAGCTGCGCGCAATGCAAAACAGTCGAACCTGGCAAGCCATTCAGAAACTCAAGAAAACCCTGCTGCGCGCCTGACCTGAAGCCCGAACAAAAATAGTCAGAATTCAGGGGTTTACAGAAGCCAACCAATCGCTATAATCGTCGCCCTGACACGCCGGTATAGCTCAGATGGTAGAGCAACTGACTTGTAATCAGTAGGTCCCGGGTTCGATTCCTGGTGCCGGCACCATTTAAAAACAAAGGCTTGCAGCGATGCAGGCCTTTTGTTTGTCCTCCGCACGTAACAAGAGACGTAATAAGCGGTCGGACACCGGGCAATGCACCTTGCCTTTGTAGCTATTAATTACTCAGTAGCCAAAAATCTTCTGGTGTGCTTAAGTTTACTCAACCGCTGGGAAGTGGTTAGCCTTGCAATAACTAGGGTTGTTACGTGCGATCTGGTGAACTCCAACAGCGCTCGCTGTCAAACCTAGGGCACTAGCAAGACCGTACTGACGATGAGAATCGGTCAGCGCCTGTGGACCCACAGAAGGGCCATAACATGCATAGAAGCCAAATGGATACATCACGTAAAAACGCGGGGAAATTCAACTTCGATCTGCAGCGTATGACCGCCGCACTCGAGGGAGGTACGATTTCGTTCCCGCGCGGTCAGACCCACGAAGAGCGCATAGAATGGATTCGGGAAAAACTCCGCGAGATCGACACGAAGTAGATTTTAGCGTCCATTTTTCCCGTATCTTCATTATGCTTCCGGCTAACGACGCACGTTTCATTTCAGACTTCGTTACCGCCGTTGAAACGAACGGCCTTGACAATATGCAAGGTCGTCTCAAATCCTCCTGCGACATCCCTACCGACGACCCACAGTGGCGCGAGAAGGTCCAGTTCGTTCAGAAATGGAATCTCTGGCACTACCACATCGGCCTGCCTACCTACGACACTACAAATGGCCACGGGGACTACACGTCACGCTGGTATCTGCATCTTCGTCGTCACACGCCGGAATACACCACAATCGTCGATTGGGATTTCCATCCACCCTTCGAGCTCCCAAAACCCGCTTACCTCCTGCGTCCAGGCGAAAAAGAAGAGGAATGACCCAATCGGGTCCCTCATCACCTGGTAGCACCTCTAAATCTGGTTATGGACTCAATTCCATACGCCACCTCCACGCATTACAAATCCACCAGCGGCACTCGCAAGCAACGACAACACGCTGAATGCCTGCATTGGTGACATTTAATTTCGCCAGTGCAGGATTGATCAAATCCCCTCTTCCCATACTCGCCACCCGATTTCATGTTGACCCCTCGGAAAACGGTTAGGAAGGTTAGTTTTTTTCTTATCGGCCTGAAGGCCTTGATTGGCGCGGCTTTGCGGCGACTGCTCTAGGTTAGGTTCTGGTTAGTACAGAGTAATTTCCTAACCTTTATAGATGTTAAAAAACCAATAAATAAAATCCTTATAAATCAACACGTTGCATTTTACTAACTTTCAACCTAACCATAACTAACCCCCCAAAGTTAGCTCTCAGCCCCAGTAAATACGGGGCCTGCGACACACCTCTCACCCCATTTTCAAAAACTAACCCTTTTCCCGAGCCACTTCTCAAAATCGCCGCCGAGCTTCGTCCTCGCCACCCTTTGCATTTACCCCACCCTTGCAGGGATCTGCAGGCTTTTTCCGCCCCACATTCGCGTACACAGCCCCCAGCCTGGACCGGCTTGGGCTGGGGGCAGGTATGCAGAAAAAACGACACATTTAGCCCGCAGGCGTGGCGGGGGGACGACTGCGCGCGCCAGGTGCTGACCGAGTTGCCGACCGCGGCCGCGCTGGGCAAACTGCTAAACGCTGAGCCCCACACTGGACGATATTTCGCAAGGAACGCACCGATGTGCAAGGATCTGGTTTTTAATGGCTCAACCAGGAGTTAAGCGTGGAGATAGTCCCCCCTGAATTTGGCTCAAAAGCCTTTCACTGTCCGCTATGCGGTACCTATTCGCATATGCATTGGCGTTCACTGATCGACCACCATCGAAACGACGTGTACCTCCATGTATCTACCTGCGCGAGGTGCAATGAGTCATCGGTCTGGCGTAATACGACAGAAAACATGATCTATCCGGATTCGACTTGTGCGCCATTACCAACGCCAGACATGCCTGAGGATGTCAAAGCGGACTATGTTGAAGCTGCGGCTATCTTCACGCGATCGCCTAGGGCAGCAGCAGCTCTTTTACGCTTGGCGCTCCAGAAGCTGTGCATTCACCTGGGGGAAAAAGGCGATAAAATTGACGTGGATATTAGGGAGCTGGCCAAGAAGCATGTTTTGCCGCAGCGGCTCATCAACGTGGCCGATACCGTTAGGATCACAGGAAACAACGCGGTCCATCCAGGAGAAATGGCTGCAGAGGATGTCGATTTGGTCGCCTCTAAGATGTTCCTCATGATCAACCTTATCGTGGTGAAAGGTATAACCGAGCCGAGGGAGTTGGATGCTCTATACAAAATCACTCCTGAGGGAGCCCGCGCGGCCGCAGAAAAAAAGGATGCTGCAGGGCGCACAAGCAACTGAATTATTGATCGTTCGCTGAGCGTTTTGACACTTCAAAGATTGGGTGACATATACCCAGCGAACTGATTTTACTTAGGGTGCAGGAATCTCATACGGCCGGAAGCTCACCACCTCCTCTCCCAGCCAGTCATTGATCTGTAACAGCCTGGCTTGCTCCGGCTCCAGTTCGTTGACCGCCCAAACCTGAGCCGCATCAGGGATCGATCCCCCCAGCGTTTTGCGGAACCACGGCGCGCGCCGGGTCAAACCTGATCACTGATAACCGGTCAAGCTTTTCTGCCCGAAAGGAATCCTCGACCAGCGGCTACACTGCCAGTAGCTATCCCATCAAAAGGAGCGACACCGATGCAAATGAGTGAAGCGGCAGAAGTGGTGCAGGTGGCCGGCGCAGGGGAGGCCAACAAGAAGCTGAAGGCAGGCTGGACGCTGCTGGCCGTGGTGCCCAGTGCCAATAACTCCGGCCTGGCGCATGTGGCCTATGTGCTGGGCAAGTCTGAGCAGGGCCCAGAAAAGGAAAGTGTGCCGACACCAGCGGTTGGATATATACCGACGGTGGGCAAGGTGCCGATGAAAGGGTAGAGCAATCCTTTACGAATAACGCCGTTTATGTTGAATCGGCCCCCACACTTGAGAGAAGCGTGGGGGCTTTTTTTTGTGGCCGAGGAAACCAGCGCCTCCTAGACTGGAGGGCCAGACCCCGGCCTTGTGTTTTTACACACTGGGGGCCACTCATTCGAAAAAGGTATGCGCCGTGACTGTCGACAATATTGATCCCGACTTCGAAGCCAATTTCCTCAAGCAGCGCGTGGCCGATTTGCACCAAACCCATCCGGGCGAGGCGGCACTCACAGCGGACATCTTGCAGGCGCTGGACTACCAGAAAACCGCTATCCGTAACGAGTTACAGGTACGCGGCATGGTCATTGCGCTGGGCTATAAGCTGTCGCATAAAGCGGCGGGCGGTTTGCCCGGCCTGAATGGCTGGCTGAGTCAGTTTGTCAAAGACGGCGCCTTGAGCGCCGAGCAAGCGGCGGCGTTTACGGCGCAAGCCGAAGCGATCTACGCATGAGCAACGGCAATCCAATCAGCGACCCGCTGGCCGCGCTGAACCTGCCGTCAGCGGTGCGCGCCCGGGCGCTGAAACTGCTGAGCGCCATCGTCCAGGCGCGCACGGTGGCCGACTGCACGCGCGCGGCGGACCGCGCCGAAGGCTTTGCCCTTGGCCTGGAAACGGTCCGGGCGTTGAACGCGGCGAGCCTGGAAGGGCTGTATCTGGTGTTTGAGCAGGCGGCGACGGTGCGCCTGGTGGTGCTGGAGCAGTGATCGGCGAAGGCATTCAGGAAAAAATGTTTCGCGCCCTGATGTAAGAAAACGTCGTGCGCGAATGCCTCTTGGCCAAGGTCACCGGCAGGCCGGGCTTGACGTCGAGATTTGACGAATAATGGCGGAAATAACTAGGGCCAAAAAATGGATCGATCACTTTGGAATCGCTCGATGTCTAGTCACTGGATGCCAGCGTGGAAATGCCCTATATGCAAGTCGGGCCACACAGTTTTAGTACGAGACAGCTTGGTTTCTCATGAGTCGACAACTTCAAAAAACTCGCGAGGGCACGAAGCCTGGGATCCTGACTGGATCGAATTAATTTTCGTTGCGTGGGGAAAATGCTCGAACGAAAGATGCGGACAGGACTTTTCCATTTCGGGAACAGGTGGTTTAGAGGAGTTTTGGAATGATGAGGAAGGCCGCGATTGGGACGAGCGCTACTACCCGAAAATGTGCATTCCAATGCCAGAAGTTTTTGACTTACCCACAAAGTGCCCAGAATTAGTAAAAAAAGAACTTACTTCAGCATTTTCTTTATTGTGGACCAGCCGAGAGTCGTGCGCTGGTCGGATCAGGGTTGCTCTAGAGTTACTGATGGACCATGTAAAAGTCCCTAAACAAGCTGATACCAAAGACGGCAAACGGTACGATCTAAAGCTCCACCGACGCGTCGAGATTTTCACTGAAGCAAACCCCGCTGTTGGGGCGCAATTGATGGCACTAAAATGGCTAGGCAATGCAGGTAGTCACGACGGAGATGTCGTCTTACAGGATCTGCTTGATGCATTCGAAATTCTTGAACACACCCTAGACGAAATTATAAATGAGCGATCAGCGCGAGTCGCACACCTGGCCGCTAAACTTACATCAAGACATACCCCTTCAAAATAAAATGCCAATACAAGACGACTAAGGCCGCAGGATAGCGGCCTTAGTCAAAGTCAATCACAGCAAAATGTTTACCAGTTGAAGTAGATCAGCTCATTGGCCTGCTTACCACCCTGCCCCCCAACCATATGCCGGAACGGCACTTCCTTAAGGCGGAGTCCCGAGAACACCTCCCGGATCTGTGGATGGTCGTTGATTGAAATGACCATGCGGCCCTTGATCGATACTGCCAGTTCAGCCATGACCTGGTACTGGTCAAAGTTGAAGCCTCCAGGTGCGTACCCCGCGGTTTCCCAATAAGGCGGATCGAGGTAGAACAAAGTGTGCGGGCGATCGTACCGGCGGATGCACTCTTTCCAGTCCAGGTGCTCAATAGTGGTCCGAGCCAGCCGCAAGTGCGCCTCGCTGAGCTTTTCCTCGATACGCAACAGATTCAGCCTGGGCGGCGAAGTGGTCGCTGTCCCGAAGGTGCGGCCCGTGGGCTTGGCACCAAAGCATTGCTGCTGCAGATAGAAAAACCGCGCAGCCCGCTGGATGTCAGTCAGCGTTTCCGGGATCTGCATGTTGCTCCACTCGAACATCTTTCGGCTGACCAGCGACCAGCGAAAATGCCGGACCAACTCCTCCAGGTGATGCGCCACCACCCGGTACAGGTTGACTACCTCACCATCGAAGTCGTTGATAACTTCCACATGACTCTGCTCTTTCATGAAGAACAACGCTGCGCCACCGCAGAAGGGCTCGACGTAGCATTCGTGCTCGGGGAACTCAGGGAGAATGTGTTTTGCCATGCGGCGCTTGCCGCCCATCCACGGGAAAATAGGTTGCGACATAAGTGATCCTTGTCTCTGTCTATGGATTCGCTTAGGCTTCGCACCCCCTGCGCAGAGGGGCGAGGCCTCGGTTGGATCACTCGGCTAGCTCGAGCGTTTCGACGTCGGGCTGGTGTTGACGCACCAGCCCGTCGCCTCGTTCACTGCGCCGGGGGTTTCACCCTTGCGCCGGTACCTCATATGGCCGGAAGCTCACCACCTCCTCTCCCAGCCAATCATTGATCTGCAGCAGCCTGGCTTGCTCCGGCTCCAGCTCGTTGACAGCCCAAACCTGAGCCGCATCGCGGATCGATCCAAACCCCCCAGCGTTTTGCGGAACCACGCCCATCAGCTGTGGTGGAATCCGCAGCATGGCGAGCTGATCGTCGCGGCTGATGTTCTTGATCGCACCGAAGTCATCCTTGGCCGCCACCTCGCTAATCGGGATCAGCTGCAGGCCGTCCTTCTTGCCACCAGGTGCGTACATGAATAGGTTGCGGAAGTTGCCCGGGCCTTTGCTGTTCTTCATCGCCGTTCGTAAATCGGTGACGAAGTCCTCATTCTGGGCGGCGTCGGTCATGTACATGATGAAGCCCGCATGGCTGCCATTCTGGTAATACTTGCGACGGAACAGCGTGGCGCTCTCATTGAGCAACGCGCTCTGCAAAGCCGGGAGCCATTCGGGTAGCCCGTAGATTTCCTGGTTGATGTCCGCCACCCGCAGATGGCACACACTTCCTGGCTTGAATTCGTGCTCGTCCTTCCAGCCCTGCACCTGGTAGTAAGTGTCCAGGTCAACGCCTCGGCGGATGTACTTCGCCAGACAGGGCTTCAAGCCAATGGCCTGCCGGAGCATGTTGTCGCGCTTCTCCAGGTAGAGGTTTCCCGACCAGCCCCAATCCATGACGATCTGCTCGAAGGCCTGGCGGCTCAGCAATCGGTGCGGAATGAACGTGCGTGCCAAGGCGTTGCGCTTGAAGATCAGGCCCGACTGCAGATACACGCTCGCTTTCGAGGACTTCGCCAAGCCATCCAGCGAAACCGGTGGCTCGTACCAGCGGCCGTTGGACCAGCACTCCAGGTAGTCGAGAATCTCCCTGCCATCGAGCACCGGTACCGGATCGCCGAAGGTGAATGCCATCGACTGGCCGCCCCCGGCTTTGACCAGGAGTTCACCTTCGGTTGGTTGCGACGTGGTCGGCTGTTCCTGGGGGCTGCTCATCAGAAAATCTCCATGAAGCCGGTGTTGGCCACGGTCTGGCCCTCCAGCGGCTCGTTGTGCAAGGCGTGAAAGAGCGCCCACGCCAGATCGGCGTGGCCGGTGTTGTCAGTTCGGCCGGCGGTGTAGGTGAACTGACGCCCGCCGGCGGTGACGGTCTTGCGGATGGCCATCAGCGACTGGGCCAGGTCTGTCCAACCGGCATCAAACTCCAGCCGCCCCTTGCTGATCACGTCCCAAGCCTTCATCACCAGACGGGTCTTGACCTCGGGGCTGTAGGAGAACGTCCGCAACGCGGGGAAGAATTGGCGCACCAGCTGCGCCACGGCGCTGCCGAGGCCGGTGGTGTCGATACCGATGTAGGTGACCCAATAGCGGCGCGTGACTTGGCGAATCGTCTCCGCCTGAGCGGCGAAGTCCATCCCACGGAACTGGTGCCGCTCCAGCACGCGGAACTTGCCACCTGGTACCAATGGCGGCGCAACCACGATCAGGCCGGCGGTGTCACCCGACTCTGCCGGGTCATACCCAACCCAGACCTGCCGGTCAGCGAAGGGCCTGGCAGCAAAGGGCTGGTAGTCCGTCCAGATCGACCAACTGTCGACCATGCACGGCTGCAGCATATTCAGAGGGAAGATGCTCGCGCCGTCGTCGACAAACTGACACATCAGCAGATTCTGGAACGCCGCCGCGTCGTACTCGAGCCGCAGCTCGTCGATATCGAACAGGTCGCAGCCCCGTTCCTCTGCGTCCAGGATGGTGACGATCTGACGCCAGATCCGGTCGTCACAGAGCTTGCCCTGCTGCAGCGCATCGTGGCTGACATCCAGTTTCAGTTGCTGGGCGGTCGGCTTGCCCTTATTGAAGCGCTCCCCGGTCCAGAAGGTATAGGCCTCATGCGCCATCGAACTTGGCGTCGAGAAGTACGTCCGGCGGTATTGCTTCTGCATCGCCATGCCGGAGGCGACCTTGTTCAGCTCGTTGAACTTGAAGGTCCAGAAGAATTCGTCGAAGTAGAAGTTGCCGTGATAGCCCTGGGCGGTCCGGGCGTTGGTACCGAGGAAATGCAGCTCGGCGCCGTTCGGCAGAATGATCGGGTCACCGGTGAGATCAACCTCCACCACTTCTCGGGCGAAGGCTTGGATGTAGGCCTTGAAAATGTGGGCCTGCGCCTTGCTGGCTGACAGGAAGATCTGGTTGCGACCGGTGGTCAGCGCATCGATCAACGCCTCCCGGGCGAAGTAGTAGGTCGCGCCGATCTGACGGCTTTTCAGAATAGCTCGGGTACGCTGATTGCCCGCGCGGTACCAGTCCTTCTGGTAATCAAAGCAACCATCAAGAAACGCCTCGATCAACTTCTCGACCGCTTCCTCTGGGATGTCGTTGCGCTTGGGCTTACGCTTCTCCCCGGCGTTTCGCTTGGCCAGTTCAGGGTTGAGGTCTGTCTCGGTACCGCCGTCCTGGTAGCGCTGAATTCTGGACTGCCGCTCCAATTGCCGGTGGAGCAGGTCGATTTCCTTGTAGTCCGAACCGGACTTGGGGTCTTTGAGGATCAGTTGCACCAGACGGGCCTCAGTGGCTGCCTGGATACGCTCGAGCGGTGTAGCCCGATCCCATTCGTCGCGAGCTTTCCAACTGTGAAGGGTCTTTTCCTTCTCGCCGATCAGCTCAGCAATCTCGCACACACGGTATCCCTGCCAATACAGGTGCTTGGCATTGACCGGGACTGCCTGCGTTACCTATGCGAACAGTTCCACAAGAGCGACCAGTTCAAGATCCTAAAACCCAAGACCCAGGCAGACTACGAGTACTCACGAAATGTACTGCTGAAATTTCCCACCAAACTGAAAAAACCGCTCGGGGAACTGGCAGTACGCAAATTCACCGCGCCGTTGGTGCAGCGGGTCATCGACCGAATCGCCGAAGCAGGAACGCCGTCAAAAGCTGCGCACGCTCTTCGCTATCTACGCCGAATAATGCAGTGGGGGAAAAATCGTGGCTACGTCGAGACGAACCCTGCTCAGGGCATAGAAGCACCGAAAGAACGCAAGCAGCGCCGTCTCCCTGATACGACAGCCATGAAAGCGCTTATGAAATACGCCCTGCAACAGGGCCAGCTCACACGCGGCCAGCTCGGCGCGTGTGCGCCATACCTTTGGTATGTGATGGAAATCAGCTACCTGTGTCGTTTGCGTGGCATCGAGACGGTGACTCTGACCGACGCAAACGAAACCCCCGAAGGGATCTTGACCAATAGACGCAAAGGTAGCCGAGACAACATCGTTCGCTGGACACCACGCCTCCGCGCAGCCTGGGACAGCGCCAAGAAAACCCGCTCCGATATTTGGAACAAGAAGCGTGTTCCGGTGCCGATCGCCGCAGAACAGCGCCCGATCATCACAGCAGCCCATGGAGGTGCTTTGCAAAAATCCAGCCTAGATACTGCTTGGCAACGTTTCATCACCCAAGCAATTAAAGCTGAGATTATCACCGCCGATCAGCGCTTTGGGATGCATGACTTTAAACGCAGGGGAATCACCGATACCGTCGGGAACAGAGCCGATAAGCAGGAAGCATCGGGTCACCGCGACGAAGCGATGATGGATATCTATGACCTTAGCGTACCAATCGTAAATCCCTCAGCCGATTAATCTATGCACACCAAAAAGCCTGACACAGTGCAGAATACGAGCCATTAGAGTTCAGAAAAAAAGGATCTTTAGTGATGATGGAAGTGGTATTGAGCGGATTGGTGGGAACCATAATAGGCGCAGCAATTAGTGCCATCGGGGGGGAAGACTTTCGCCGCTATAGGGACCGTCAATCTGTCGCAGGAGCACTGGCAGGAGAGCTTGATTCAATACTGAAATCCATACCAGAGTTACACATAGGACTAAAAGGAATGCTCTCCATCGTCAGAGAGGGTGGCCAACTGCCCTTTCCCGAGTTTCCACAATCCTCAAACCCCATATTTGACGCTAACACCGCAAAAATCGGTTTACTTAAGCCAGATTTAGCGCGGGATGTCGCATACGTTTACGGGCAGATAACAGCATTCCAAACATCGTTTCACTCGCTTTCAAAGCATCACCAGGACATGCCCCCGGAGTGGGTTAGTGCGATGATCGAACGGTGCATAGGAATGATCGACGACAACCTAGCGATGGCAAAATTACTGGTTGCAAATCTGACTGGTGAGGCAGCAGCAGAAAATCTCACCATGTTTAAAGCTTGGGGCCTTGGAGCTATAACCTTTGCCGGCCTCGGTTGTCTGTTCGCCGCAATTTACTGCGCATGGTCTGTTTCCTGTTTTTCTCATTAACACGTGTAGAGGAGAAACTGACTGGAGTCCCCCCGCCGAAAAGCACCCCACCGTAACCGTAGAATTTGAATAGGACATGCTGGTGAAAGAATCAAACCCCTCCGACTTCAAAACTCCGCCAGGCTCGACTGAGGATTTCTTAGCCAGTTTTCAGTCAGTTGCGATTCAGAACGAAATAGCAACAATCGACCAGGCTTCGGTATGGCACGAACTGATGAGCGCAATTGCCGCTGACCTTTCGAGATGCTGCGATTACGCGAGCGGACACATCGTAAAAGTTGAAGATCCATCGGCTCTACTCCTGTTCTTGACAGCTAATAGCCATTTTTTGGCTTCAGCGCGCCTGGCGGCCTCGGGGCAGTGCTTGTCCGCATTTTCAACTAGTCGGGCAACAATGGAGTCAGCATTGTATGGCTGGTATCTGGCGGTAACTCCGGACGCAGCTAAGCGCTGGCACGATAAACCTACAGAGCCAACTGAGCGGAGAAAGTGGGGTAGGGAATTCCAATTTTCATCGATTAATTCAGTGTTTTCGGAAACATTCGAAGGCCCTGCCAAATGGGCGAAGCACCTTCATCAAACATCAATCGATTTTGGTGCACATCCAAACAAACAGGCGCTCTACTCAAATTTGGCTAATTCCGACTGCGCAGATGGTAGCTCCGTCCTTCGATGGAACGTCCTCCACCCATGGGGCACCCTTGCCGTGATGACAGCAAAATTCGTGATTGAAACGGGGATTTTTGCTGTCGGCGTTTTCGGTCGAACGTTCCCTGACGCAGATAAGGCTCATGGGTTTGTGAACGCCGCAACCGGTCACGCACATACTTTGAAAGCGCGGGTTGCAGAGACCACCCTATTCGATGAGGACGGCTCAGGCGTGGAGCAATGACGTAAGTTCCTGGGCAAAAAAACCTACGTAAATCAAACGCATGGCCCCGCGCCATACAAGGCTTGCAGCGGGCCGCCTACGTAAAATGAATTGGCGCAACGCTCTGATTTATAAGTAAAGTTGCCCTTACTTGTAATCAGTAGGTCCCGGGTTCGATTCCTGGTGCCGGCACCATACAAAACGAAGCCCTCGTAGAAATACGAGGGCTTTGTTGTTTCTGGAGCGTCCACTTTTTTGTCCACACACCGGAATCTGTGGGAGCGAGCCTGCTCGCGATGAGGCCGTCAAACCCACCGACGATCTGCGGGCCAAGACAAAAGGGTGCCTTTCCCAAAACACCAACAACGAAGCAACCTCAACCAAACAGCATCTTTTGCCAATGATCCTCACCCACAATGGCAATCGAAGCTCCCGCCTCACGCAACTCCACTGCCTTCATGATCTTCGTTCCATAAGTACTGTGGCGCCACTGCTCATTACCCACGCTACCAACCACCAGGTAATGCACCTTCTTACTCACACTGCCCCCAATCAAACCACCTCGTTCTTCGACCAGCGCCTGACAATCCTTACGCGGCCCAAAGGCCATGACACCAGTAAATACAAACATCCGGCCGTCCCACACCAAATCAGGGATCGGTGAATTGAAAGGAAGGTCCGTAGGAGTAACAGCAACAGCACCGCCAACCTTTGGTCTCTCAATGCCCACTCCAGAAAAACCACGCAGAATGTTAAGCAGCTCCAGGGACTCATCCATGTCTAGAGCATTGTCCTGAAGCATGCACGCCAAACGCGAATACAGCAGATTGATCACCGGATCGTTCAGATGCGCGATATTGTTTTCCAACCATTGCTTTAGAAAAACCGCTTCCGTGATGTTCACAACACTGTCAGCCGTAATCCCAGCGGCCAACCCGACCAAGGCATCGGCGGCACGTCGATCGATTCGGGCGCGGTTGAAGAATTTGCTACTCTCAAACTCGTGGTGTAGATCCATTACGGGTTTTCCTTGAGGTGGGTACTAGCTCGATACCGAAGCATTAGCAAGCAAGTAGATGTTGTGTTCAAAGCTAGCACCACTGCGCGCAGACACCCCATTTTTAATCAGGAAAATAGATCCGTCCCCTTTCGTCCCCTTTCCTGCTCAGTCAATCCTCGGCGTTTTCACACAGTCTGAATCCGAAGCCAACGATCAGACGCGCCTATAAAGCTACGAGCGATTCATGTTTTTTCTGGGCAACCACTTTCACGGTGGCATTTTTTTTATCAGGACCTACAGGTCGCTCTAAGTAATGCTTGATAATAAACTGTTTTTCTAAAAGCCTTTTCACTTCTCCGGAAAGACTCAGCTCTCGCCAGTTTTCGCCATTGCCAGCAATGCTTTCATAAATAAAAAAACCGTCCGGCTGGATTACATCAATCAAATTAGCAATTAAATTTTCATGATATAAATGAACAACTATGACAGCTGAGAATGCATTATTTAAAAACGGCAGCAATTGCCTACAATCTAGGATCACCGGGTGTATGTTTTTGCAACTTAAATACCATAAGTCGCTGAAACCTTTATAAGAAAAATCAGCGGCTATTACATTCGCAAAATGCCTTGATAATAAGATGGAATTACGACCATAGCCGCACCCCAAATCAAGAGCAAGAGACCCTTCAGGTAAATTCAGCCCTGATATCTCTCTCGCCAAAAAACTTGATGGCTCATTGGATATTGGCTTTTTATGTCGACTGTATTTTTCTATAATTATATTTACTCCGCAGCGCAATAAATTACAGAATAATCTTGATGCTGACCTTTAACGTAGATTAACAAAAAGGTATTAGGCTCTTACTGTAGCCATGCTTGATCCCTGACGAAAAAAATCCTCCGCAGTCCGACTTGCGAGTGCATACCTCGCACTCGGTGGCGTATTCATTCTTCCAGTCACTGATTGATTTGCGGTAATAGGGATAAATGTCTGAGTTCACTAGACAGAGTTGATGATTGTAGACCGAGATATGCATGCCATACTTGGCCAGAATGCCAACCGATTTGCTGAGCGTGTCTTTGTACTCGAATGGGTCGATCCACAGCTCATCAAGATTGGCTCTGGTAAAACCCATCATCTCAAGGCCCATCAGCGCGACATGGTCAACAAACAAAAGATTGCGTGCGATGAACTCACATAGTTCAGGAAGGCGTTGTATCGATAGCTTGTGAATGACGACTCGGATCTCAACCTTCTGGCCCAAGCGCTTCAAATTGAGAATGCCCTGAATGGTTTCATCGAACGCGCCTTGAGCCTGGACAATGTAGTCATGCAGAGTTGGATCGTCTGAATAGACAGGGATTCCGATCATAGCGTCGGGCAATTCAATCTGCGCATACCGTTCAGCGAACGCTGGGTCCTTGAAACTGCGCCCGTTCGAGAGTATATGAATCGCGGTTCTTGGAAGATAACTTTTTGTCAGGTTGATAATATTAAGGAAACGCTCCCGGCTGGTCGTCGGCTCGCCTCCGGTAAACACCAGCTCGCGGGTATCTTTTGGAATCAGCGGAATCAGGCTCTCGATTTCGTCGAGTATCCATGAGTCATCAGCGGCTTTCGGCGGTTGGGAACACATGAGGCAGTAATGATTACACTGCTCTGTGACCAGGATACTGTTGTGGGGCGACGATGCACGAAACAACACTCGGATGCTCTGACGATCCGCTGAAAGCCGGATAACGTCGCCATCACCGATATAGCTGTAGTCATTCGGCAGAATTGAAAAATCAGAGTTCAAAGGGAGCGCATCAACCAGATACCGATGTTTCTCAACCAGCAGATAGTGCGCGAATCCTTGGGGGATCTGGTTATCGGAAACCAGGTAGGCCATTTCTCGTCGCAAAACTTCAGGCAAATTCCGACTGGTTGATACTTTGGCCAAGGCGATGGTCTTATCAACATCAACCGCATGTATTCGGATAATCTTTCCGCCGAGCTTCAGCATCGGTTGGCCCACCCCATAAAAATCCGTTTCGTTTGCTCATCGCTTCCCATCAGTTCTATGAGGTGTTTGAAGATCGACATATTCCGTTTGCAGAAAGCAGACTCAGGCTTTCTTGCCACCACATCCTTGTGTATTGCGTGATGGTAGACAGGCTCAGCGCCACAGTAAGGTTCGAATGCACAGTCAGAACACATGGGGGCACTTAAAGTGAAGGAGTTTTCCAGTGCATCCAGAAGCTGATCCGAGAGGATGATCTCCTCATATGAATGCTCAAGAATGCTCCCCAACCGGAACGTATGATCACCCATTTCGGCAAGCATACGGCTTTCATCTGAGGCGTAGACCGATCCGTCATAGTTGAACACGATGGCTGCGATACCAGCACCGGCAGGGTTCATTAAATCAACAAACCCGGGGTCCCCTGATGTCAGCATTTTTGTCAGCACGATCGCGGAATACTGCTCAACAAATCGTATGCCCGACTTGTTTAGCTCAATGATGTACTCAAGACCTTCCTTGTAAAATTCCAGCCAGCGCTCCGTGTCATACGACATGAATTTCTTGGTCTTGATAGCAAAGCCGTAAGGGGAAAGCGTGCGCAGGAAGATGCCATCAAAGCCTAGGCGCAAGTATTCATCAATGATCTCACGTGCTCGTGGCAGGCTCTTATCTGTGGTTGTCATCAGGGCTGACACTTGGTCATAGCCGAGGGCCGCACGGGCTTTCTTCAAGCCTTCCTCGAAACGCTGGTGACTATCTCGACCTGGGCGTGGGCGATTTGCATTATGCAAATCCATTGGCCCATCGAGAGAAGATGAAAGCACGATGTTGTGCTGCTTACAGAAATCGAGCATGTCATCCGTCAGTAACGATAAAGTAGTCGCAATGACGAACCGCAGGTCACGTCCTTCCTTGAGGTTACGTTTTTTTGCCTCAAGAACGACGTACTTCACCATCTCGAAGTTCAGCAGCGGCTCGCCCCCCTGAAATTCAATTTTGATGGCCGAATTCGGAGATCTGAAAACGAAATCTAACGACTTGTCTGCCATCTCCGTGGTCATGTCGAATTCGCCTTTGTTCTCCGACTGTCTCGATACCTGGCAATATGGGCAGCTATGGTCGCAGCGAAGGGTCACAACAAAGATATGTAGACTGGTGAACTGGGCCAGTCTGGACAAGCGCGTGCGAATCTTGAGAGCCAGAAGCTGAAGTGGCGCCTGCTCGTTGGTGAAGCGAATGAACTGTTTGGACCGCAGCGTAGCGATCAGTTCTGATGAAAGTGCAAGCGACTTGCTTATGATCGGCTCAAGCATCGGTGCCGGTATGACGTGAAACTCGCCTACCATGTTGGTGATGACGTACTCATCGTCATTCAGGCGGTCAAACTTGAAGGGCAGCAACTCATAGGTGTGTTGCTGCGCGTAGAACTCCAGCTTCTGGAATTTACTCACTAGTCAGCCCGGTTTTTGAAAAAGCCAGCCCAAGGATCAGGTTCTTGATCGGCTGCGTCTCAGCATTCAGCTGGTGGCGCAGTTGGTAGTCGAGTACGTCCTTCTTGAACTCTTGAACGGCAGTCAGAAAGGAAGTCTCGTCAACACCAATGTTCGAGGATAAGGCACAGAAAAATTGCCCCCCTGTTGATGTGATATCAACCGTCAGCGAATTGATTGAGCGATAAGCGGCTTTTTGCAGAACCTGCGCGTCATAAAGCCGCTCGTCAAAGACAAGCATATCCGAGAGTGCCATCAGGAGCCCGAGGTATGGGAGGCATGAGAAACGTGAGAGGCGTGAGAGCTGTGAGAACTGTGGTAAGCCATCATCTGACCTTGGTCCCCGCGTTTGAGAACAAAGGTGAATTGATCATTGCCACTGCGTACCAAAAGGTTTTCGCCTTGGGCATCGGCCTGGAGCGTGTTCGTGGCGTCGGTACTGGGCTCGACAACCTCATGGGTAGCTATCGCTGAAGCTTGTTCTGTGACAATGGCTGCGGCCAGAGTAGCCAGAGGAAGCAGAAAAGGACGCTTTTTCATTATGAGATATCCCTATCGCTGATGGGGTTATTTTTGAGTTTCGGCGCGTTTCTCTATGATGTCAATGTGCAATCGATTGATGCAGCCTTTTTCCGATATCAGGCATCCTCGAAGGCTAGCAGCGTATGGCTTCTTCCGCTGGATTTATGCCTTAAGCACCTCCTTGAGTTCTTCAGCGAGCTTCCCGACAGATAATGCAGAGCCATAAATTCCAGGCGACATTGGGCGAGGAATACTTTTCTGCCGTGGAAACCGAAGCCGACTTTTTCAACACAATCGGCCGTCTGCTGCCTGTCGCCACGGGTAGGTTCTGGAAGACTCCTGCCTATTTTTAACGGAGGGGATGATCGACAACGTTCGATCTCAGGAGGTTTACCATTCCGTATGCGGCTCTGAATGGTTTACTTGCAGACCGACAGCGTGGTGACATCTTAAAAGTCCCGAGTTCGATTCCACCGAACACCATAACCAGCTGATTTATTAATAGTTACTAGTTGGGGTACGCCGAATTTTCCACCGAAATCCAGACGCCCGGAAAACCTAGCCCCGTCGGTCACTACCGTTCGTCTGGTGCCCATACAAAACAAAGCCCCTACAGCAATGCAGGGGCTTTGTTGTTTCCGAGCTTTAAAAAAGCGCTTTCAGTGCCCCGCGCTCTGACCACCATCCACATGCAGGATTTCGCCGGTAACGAACTTCGCGCCATCCAGATACACCACCGCTTGCGCAATATCATCGATCTCCCCCATGCGCCCGACCGGGTGCAGGTTGCCCAGTGCGGCGTGGGTTTCTTCGCCGTGCATCGGGGTCTTGATAATGCCCGGGCTGACTGCGTTCACCCGAATCCCGCGCTTGGCGTATTCGATGGCCAGGGATTTGGTTGCTGCGTTGAGGCCGCCCTTGGTCAGCGATGCCAACACTGATGGCACTCCGTCGATGGCGTGGTCCACCAGGCTGGTGGTGATGTTGACGACGTGGCCACTGCCCTGCTTTTCCATCTCGGCGATGGCGAGTTGGGTGATGTAGAAGAAGCCATTGAGGTTCACCGACAGCACATTGGCGTAGTCTTCTGTGGTGTATGCGGTGAACGGTTTGGCGATGAAGATCCCGGCGTTGTTGACCAGGGTGTCGATGCGACCGAAACGGGAAATCGCTTCACGGATGACGCGCTGGGCGGTTTCCGGCTCGCCGATGTCACCGGCCACGGTGTGAATGTCCGGATCGGTGGACGGTTTGATCGAGCGTGATGTGGCGACGATCCGGTAACCGAGCTCACGGAAGGCCTGGACCATGCCGTCGCCAAGACCTTGGGACGCGCCGGTGATTACGATGACTTTTTTCGAACTGCTCATGATGAAGACCTCTGACAATTAAAAGTGGGGTAGAAATCTGTAATCAGGCTTCGGCCGGGGCGTTCGCCATTTGTCGCAACATCTGTTCGTAGTACTCGACCGATTGCGAGCCGGACACCAGGTGTCGACCGTTCAGCACCATGGCCGGGACCGAATTGATGCCGTGCTGCCGGTAGTACGCTTCAAGCTCTCGCACCTCATCGGCGAACGCGCCGGACGCCAGCACCTCTTGCGCACTTGCCTCATCCAGCCCCGCTTCGGTCGCTAGACGCACCAGCGCCTGGTGATCGCTCGGGTTCTGGCCTTCGCTGAAATAGCCCCGTAGCAGCGCCCTCTTCAGCTCGACTTGCCGGCCTTCCTGCAACGCCCACAGCAACAAACGGTGCGCATCGAAGGTGTTGTAGAAGTGCGTGCGCTTCTCCAGATCGAACTTGAAGCCGATGGCCTCGCCGCGTGCGATTTGCATGGCCTTGCCGGCGGCGATGTCGTCGGCCGTTCTCCCGTACTTGCGCATCAGGTGCTCGACCGCTTGCTCACCTTCGGCCGGCATGTCCGGGTTCAACTCGAACGGCTTGTAGGTCAGCTCGACCGAGACCTCCCCGGCCAGGTTCTCGATCGCCAGGTCCAGCGCCGTCGCCCCCAATGCGCACCAGGGGCACACCACATCGGAGATGAAATCGATGGTGACGGAGGGCGTCATGATTTCCCCTCTGCCTCGGCCAGTTGCTTGCGGTACTGGGTGGTGGTGATGCCCGCGTAACCCCAGTTATCGGTATCGACTTCCTCGATCACGATGTGGGTCAGGTCAGGGCGTTTATTGAGGACGCGCTCCAGTGTTTCAGTGATTTCGGCAATCACCTGAGCTTTCTGCTCAGTGGTAACGCCATCGCGGGTGATGCGTACGGTTACGAAAGGCATGAGGGAAACTCCAGTGACCTTCCCGTCGGGATGATGGGAGAGGCGTTGGAGGTGAATGTAGGGGGTTGGCGGGAGGGGATAAAGGTGGGGGCGGGAACTTCATTCGTTACGTGGTGTAATTAGTGCTGCAGGACTCCCGGCTCGCCCGAAGGCGTCCCGCACACAGCCGCCATGACAATGCACTGCGAGAGCATAAATATCCGCGCTGCACCGCGTTATCGTTTTTCGCTGGCAAGCCAGCTCCTACAAGGGATTGTGGTGGTGCTTCAGCCGCTGAGTTTCGGCAAGCGTTGCCGGGCGATGTCGAGCATGTCGTTGCCGTCCTGGGTTAGCAGGTACAGGGCGCTGATGATCTTGGGGATGTCACTCGCTTCGGCCTGTTTGAAACACGTGCAATAAAGCGTTTCGAGCAGGTCGCTGGCGGCGCGGATGCGTTGTCGGGCGGCGTCGAGGATCTCGACGGGATCGGCCTCGGTATCGATGACCAGCACCGGGGTTTCGCTGTAGCTGGATTTAAGCGACTGATAGCGTTCAGTAGATGTCTTTAGCGAGGGCATTGATGTCTCAGTCCTGTAAGAGATCGGAGGTGATCCGGCAGGCCGCCACAGTGTTTCAGCCGCGCTAAAACTATGAAGAGTGTGGCGAAGCAGAGCAATACAGCCGCAATGGACAGGTTCTGTAGGGCGTTTACTGCCCGGGGAGGAATGCTCCTACGCTCCCCCCCGGGTTTTATCGAGGAATGCTTCTACAGGAGATGATTCCTACAAAGCTGCGCAGAAAGATATGTAGGGTGCTCGATGGGCCGGACTCAATCGACTGCCGGTGCGGGAGGACGTCGCGACGCCGCATCAAGGTCGAGCAATCCTCGGCCGTAGGCTTCACTGTTGGCGTAGAGGCCGGTCCGGTTTGCGGTTTCAAGCAAGTGGTTGCGCACTTGCTGTGCACTCATTTCGGGGTACAGGCTCTGGACTGCCGCCAACGCGCCACTGACCAATGCGGCGGCGGGGGACGTACCGGCAGTCTGGACGTATTTGCCGTCCTTGCCAGTGGTCAGCAATCCCTGGTCTGCGCCTGAGTCCCCACCAGGGACAGCGATGCACCAGCCTGCTGCGACACCACAATAATTAGATTTGCCATTGATGGCACTGCCGTCGTTTTTCAATGCAACGACGGCGATCCAGCCCTTTTCCAACTCAGGGATGGCAAGGGGTAAACCCGGCTCTGCAAGCGGCTCTCGTTTGAGTTCATTACCGGTCGGAAACACAAATACCGCGCCTTGCTGAACCAGTTTTCGCGCGCTCGTCAGCGACTCGGGCATGATCTGTTTGTAACGTGCCTCGGTGATTTCCGTTGCTGGAATGGCATTGGCCCACGAGTTGTTGAATATGCGCGCACCGAGATCGAACCCGGCTTGCCAGGAGCGGGAAATTTCACTGTCGAAGAAGAAGGGTTCGTTGTCGTCACCGAAACGGTAGGGGATCAGTTGAGCGTTGAACGCAACGCCGTGCATACCCCGGTCGTCTTTGTTGGCGGCCAGAATGCCGGCCATTTGAGTGCCGTGGCCAACGCGATCATGGGTGCCGGGACGATTCTCGACATAGTCAAAGCCCGGGTCGCGGACCCTGCCTTGAAATTCTGGCAGTTCGGCGTTCAGGCCTGAGTCAATCAATGCGACGGGGACGCCTTGGCCGGTGCCGCCACGTGCGTACAGGCTTGATGCCTGGACGACCGCCAACCCCTTTTGAGCGTGATACTCGGCCGTTTCGAATGTGTCTGGTTTGATTCCGGGCTTTTCGGGCGTGGTCAGACATCCACTGAGCAGCAGCGGCACTGGCAGTAACAGAGCAAATGGAAAAACAATTCGTTGAAACATGGTCGGTCCTTCGGCAGGGGCCGCGCACATCAGACCTCCTGTTGTCATGAAGACTTCGCGCAGCGTTACGGGTGTGGGGGTGAACCATACCTGTGGGGGGAGACGGGGCGTCAGGTGGCAAAGTGCTCTGTGTGTTTCAATCTGTGGCGCCAGCAGGGCTGCGTTGAGGCTGTATCATCCCGTATCGTTTATGCCCCGACCTTTTCTCGATTCGCTGCGATCGCCGACTAGTCTTTTGGCTCTGCAGTGGTCAACGGAGTGACAGCTTATGCACAACACCCTGGAACAGGTTTTCGGTTATCCACAATTTCGACCCGGTCAGGAGACGGCCGTCAGTGCCGTGCTGGCCGGGCGTTCGGCGGCGGCGATTTTCCCCACCGGTTCCGGCAAATCCCTTTGCTACCAATTGCCGGCGCTGTTGCTGCCGCACCTGACGCTGGTGGTCTCGCCGTTGCTGGCGTTGATGCAGGATCAGCTGGCGTTCCTGCAACGCCACGGTATCTCGGCGGGCAGTATCGATTCGGCCCAGAGCCGCGACGACGCCAGCGACGTCATGGCTCGGGCTAAATCCGGCGAGCTGAAGATTTTGATGATCTCCGTGGAGCGCCTGAAGAACGAGCGCTTCCGGCATTTTTTGCAGCAAGTACCGATCTCGCTGTTGGTGGTGGACGAGGCACATTGCATTTCCGAATGGGGTCATAACTTTCGCCCGGACTACCTCAAGCTTCCCGATTATCAACGCCAGTTCAACATCCCGCAGGTGCTGCTGCTGACCGCAACGGCGACGCCCAAGGTCATCGCCGACATGCAGGCGAAATTCGCCATCGCCGCCGCCGACGTGGTGACCACCGGTTTCTATCGCCCGAACCTGAATTTGCTGGTGGAGCCGGTTCGCGGAGCGGACAAGCGCAGGCGCCTGGTCGAGTGGATGAGCCAGCGTCCGGACCAGCCGGGCATCGTCTATGTCACCTTGCAAAAAACCGCCGAGCACATCGCCGAACACCTGAACCGCAACGGCATTCAGGCCGAGGCTTATCACGCCGGGTTGCCCCATGAGCAACGGGAAGCGATCCAGCGTCGCTTCATGGGCGGGCAGTCCAATTGCATCGTCGCCACCATCGCTTTTGGCATGGGCATCGACAAGAGTGACATCCGCAACGTGGTGCATTTCGACCTGCCAAAATCCATCGAAAACTACAGCCAGGAAATCGGCCGCGCCGGGCGTGACGGGCAGCCGTCGGACTGCCTGGTGTTGGCCAACCGCGACAGCCTCAACGTGCTGGAGAATTTCGTCTACGGCGACACGCCCGAGCTGGATGGTATCCGTTGCGTGCTTGACGAGATGCATGCCGCCGCACCCGAAGGCCAGTGGGAGTTTCTGCTGGGACCGTTGGCCGATCAGAGCAATATTCGCCAGTTGCCGCTCAAGACCTTGCTGGTGCAACTCGAGTTGCGCGGGTTGATCGCCCCGCGTTACGCATACTACGCCGAGTACCGCTTCAAATATTTGCTGGAGCCCGAGGCGCTATTGGCGCGTTTCGAAGGCGAGCGCAGGGATTTTGTCGCTGCGATCATCCAGACTTCCAGCCGCGCCCGGACCTGGGCCACGGTGAATTTCGAGGCGTTGTACGAGCAGCACCAGGCCGAGCGCAGTCGGGTGGTCAAGGCGCTGGATTACTTCCAGGAGAAGGGCTGGGTGGAGCTCGAAAGCAAGCAGATGACCGAGGTCTACAGCGTGCTGCAAAGCGGGTTCGACAACGTCGCGCTGAGCGAGGAACTGCACGGCTATTTCACTCGGCATGAGCGCACCGAAGTCGCGCGGATTCACGCGATGCTGGATCTGTTCGCCACCGACCGTTGCCTGGGTTATCGCCTGGCCGAGTATTTCGGTGACCACAATGCACCGCAGCAATGCGGGCATTGTTCGGTGTGTCACGGGCAAGTGGCGCGGTTGCCCGCACCACCGGTGTTGCCAGCGCTTGTGGATAAAAATTTCGAGGTGCTGTGTGGCGATTTTATCCACAGGCACAAGCAGCACACGGGCAACGTGCCCTCGGCTGAACGCGTAACACGGTTTCTGTGCGGGATCAGCGTGCCGCTGTTCACCAAGCTCAAGGCGCGGTCGATTCCCGGGTTTGCGGCGCTGGAAGATTATCCGTATGCCGGGGTGCGGGAGTGGGCCGAGCAACATCTGGCAGGCTGAAACACGGTCAATGGGGGAGCGAGCCTGCTCGCGATGAGGCCGGAACATTCAACAGTGATGGTGACTGACATACCGCCATCGCGAGCAGGCTCGCTCCTACAAGGATCTCAGTGCCTGGCAGGGGCACATCCATCCGCTGAATGTTGCTCATCACAGGAATAAATTTCAAAAAATCGCGGTGCCTGACTATGGTGATGGCTGTCTTCGGATCGCCAACAAGAGAACAAAACATGAGCCGGACACCGTTGGATATTCAGCGCTCCGCCGTCATCGGCGCGGGCACCATGGGCCGTGGCATTGTCATGTGCCTGGCCAACGCCGGAGTGGCCGTGCAGTGGCTCGACAATAACCCGCAGATGCTGGAGCAGGCGCTGGCCACCGTGGCGGACACCTATGCCCGCAACGTGCGCCAGGGCCGCATTGACCAGAGCGAAGCCGATGCCCGTGTGGCGCGCGTTACGGCGGCGGATGGTTATACGGCCATCCGCGATGTCGACCTGGTCATCGAAGCGGTGTACGAAAACCTTGAGCTCAAGCAGAAAATTTTCCGCGCGCTCGATGGCCTGCTCAAACCCGAAGCGATTCTGGCGAGCAATACTTCGGCGCTGGACATCGACGCCATTGCTGCGGTTACGGGGCGCCCGCAGCAGGTCCTGGGCCTGCACTTTTTCAGTCCGGCGCACATCATGAAGCTGCTGGAAATCGTCCGTGGCGCACAGACTGCACCGGCCGTTCTCGACGCAGCACTGGCGCTCGGCCAGCGCATGGGCAAGGTCAGTGTGGTGGCGGGCAATTGCGACGGCTTCATTGGCAACCGCATGCTCAATACCTACGTGCTCGAAGCGCGAAAAATGCTGCTGGAAGGCGCTTATCCCTACCAGGTGGACGCAGCGCTGCAAGGGTTCGGTTTCGCCATGGGGCCGTTCCGCATGTTCGACGTGGTGGGTGTCGACCTGCAGTGGCGCGCCCGGCAACTGTCCGGTGTCGGGCAGGACGCTCCAGAGGTTCAGGTGGATAACCGACTGTGCGAAATGGAGCGCTTTGGCCAGAAGAGTGGCAATGGCTATTACCACTATGAGCCGGGCAGTCGCCAGGCCGAACACGATCCACAGGTGGATGCGCTGGTGCTGGAAGTCAGCGAAGGGTTGGGGTTCCATCGCCGCGAAGTCGGCCCGGAAGAAATTCTCGAGCGCTGCTTGCTGGCACTGGTCAATGAAGGCGCGAAGATCCTGCAGGAAGGCATTGCCGGATCGGCTCACGACATCGATCTGGTCTACCTCAATGGTTACGGATTCCCGGCGGACAAGGGCGGGCCGATGGCCTGGGCGGATCAGCAGGGACTGGCGGACATTCACCGGCGCTTGATCGACCTTGAGACGCGTCAGGGCGATCAGTGGCAACCGGCGCGGTTGATTGGTGAGCTGGCGGCGGCTGGCAAGGGCTTTGCTGACAAGTGATTGATGTTGCGCCTGTGAGGGCGCCTTCGCGAGCAGGCTCGCTCCCACATTGGATATCGGTCATACACAAAATCTGTGTTCACCGAAGATCAAATAATGTGGGAGCGAGCCTGCTCGCGAAGAACGATAACGCGGTTTCACCTTAGACTGCAGGACTCACTCCAGGAACTGACACTGATGTCCAACCCGGCAATCCAACGCACCGACTACCCGCACTTCCAACCCATCACCACCCGCTGGCACGACAACGACGCCTACGGTCACGTCAACAACGTTACCTATTACAGCTTCTTCGATACGGCGGTGAACACCTACCTGATCGAATCCGGCGGCCTGGATATCCATGCCGGCGAGGTGGTGGGATTCGTGGTGAGTTCGGCCTGTGATTACTTTGCTTCCATTGCCTTCCCGGACCGCATCGAGATCGGTCTGCGGGTGGGCAAGCTGGGCAACAGTTCGGTGCAATACGAGCTGGCCGTGTTCAAGCAAGGGGAAGATGAAGCCTGTGCGGCGGGGCGCTTCGTGCATGTGTTTGTCGATCGTGCGTCGAATCAACCCGTGGCGATTCCGGCAGGGTTGCGCGGGGCGCTGGAGCGTCTGGTGGTTCAGTAAGGCAAAAAAAATCGCAGCCCTTGGGCTGCGATTTTTGTTGTGCTCACCAGCGAGGCGCTCGAGGCCTTAGTCGCGGTAATACCTGTGGTGGTGCTTGCGATGGCCATAGGCATGGCCGCGGCCCGGATGGTCGTCACGGTAGTAACGACGATCGTCATGGTCGCGATACGAACGACCACCGCCGTCTTCATCATCGTAATCTTTGCCCATGTGGTTACCCAGCGCGCCACCGGCACCGCCGCCTGCTGCGGCACCGATCAGACTGCCGGTGGTGCCGCCCATGCTGCGGCCGACCACGTTACCGCCTGCTGCGCCCAACGCACCGCCAAGGGCTGCTTCGCCACGGCTGTGTTTGTTTGCGCCGACGGCGCTACCACCCGCGCCACCCAGGGCTGCGCCGATGGTGGAACCTGTACTGCCGCCTAACGACTGACCGACGACCGAGCCTAGAACCCCGCCCAATGCGCCGCCTACACCGGCTTCGGTGGTACCGCCAGCAGACGCGATACCGCTGACCAGGCCAAGGGACAACAAGAGAATGGAGGAGAACTTCATGGAGGAACCTCAAGGGGATGACGGCGCGATCCTGAGGCTCTGGAATGGGCGTGACAATCGAAATCCGACGAATAACACGACCTGTATACAATATTGCAAGTTACTGTTTTTCGGGCGGAACTTAACGTTTTTTTGCCGGTCTTTTACTACTTCGCAAAGGCCGTTTTCGTGAGAGAACGGCCTTTTTTGTGGGCGAAAGGAAAGCGCAGGGTCCGGAGTTTTTGGTGATTGGTCTGGCCCCATCGCGAGCAAGCTCGCTCCCACAGGTTTTTCTGTTGTTCACAAAATCTGCGTTCGACTGAAATCCCTGTGGGAGCGAGCTTGCTCGCGATGGGGCCAGTTCAGACAACACATTACGCAGACCTGGCCATGATCAACCCGGTCTCACTCGCCGCTTTCAACTGGATCGCCACAAACTTCGACGTCGGCGTATGGCTGCCATCGCCGGTGCTTTCCAGCGGCACCAACGGGTTCACTTCCGGATAGTAGGCCGCCGCCTGCCCGGCCGGGATATCAAACGCCAGCAGCGTGAAGCCTTTCACCCGACGTTCAACACCATCGTCCCAGAGCGAAACGATGTCCGCCTTCTGCCCCGGCTTGAAGCCCAGGCGGATGATGTCGGCTTCGTTGACGAACAACACGTCGCGCTGTCCCTTCACGCCGCGATAACGGTCGTTGAGTCCATAGATCGTGGTGTTGTACTGATCGTGGGAACGCATCGATTGCATGATCAGATCCGGCAGCACTCCGGTGGCGCGGGTGCGTTCGTGCACCAGATCCCCGGGCAGGATGCTTGGCTTGAAATTGGCCCGGCCCGATGCAGTGTTCCACTTGCGCGCACCGGCACTGCTGCCCAGGTAGAAACCGCCCGGATTCCTGACCTTCTCGTTGAAGTCCTTGAAGTCTGGAATGGTCTCGGCAATCAGGTCACGGATACGACGGTAATCGGCCACCAGCCAGTTCCAGTCCACCGGGTGGCTGCCCAGGGTCGCGGCGGCGATGCCGGCCAGGATCGCCGGTTCCGAACGCATCTGGTTCGACAGCGGCTGCAGTTGACCATTGGAGGCGTGGACCATGCTGAATGAATCTTCCACCGTCACCGCTTGCGGGCCTTCGGTCTGGATATCGATGTCGGTGCGGCCCAGGCACGGCAGGATCAGCGCGTCCTTGCCGTGGATCAAATGGCTGCGGTTGAGCTTGGTGCTGATCTGCACGGTCAGGTCGCAGTTCTGCAGGGCCTGGAACGTGCGTGGGCTGTCCGGCGTCGCTTGGGCGAAATTGCCACCCAGACCGATAAAGACTTTCGCCCGGCCTTCAGCCATCGCATGAATCGCCTCGACCACATTGTGGCCGTTGTGGCGCGGCACCTTGAACTGGAAGCGACGCTCCAAGGCATCGAGGAACGCCACTGGCGGACACTCGTTGATGCCCATGGTGCGGTCGCCCTGCACGTTGCTGTGACCCCGCACCGGACATAGACCGGCACCGGGCCGGCCGATGTTGCCGCGCAGCAGCATCAGGTTGGCGATTTCCTGGATGGTCGCCACCGAATGCCGGTGCTGGGTGATGCCCATGGCCCAGCACATGATGACGTTCTTGCCCTTGGCGTACATACGCGCCGCTTGTTCGATTTCTATCAGCGTCAGGCCCGACTGCTCGACGATTTGCTCCCACGAGGTGTCGTCGATGACCGCCAGGTACTCCAGCACATTGACGCAGTGTTCATTGAGGAAGTCGTGGTCGAACACTGCCGGGGCGCCGGTTTTCTGCGCATCGCGTTCCCACAGCAGGAGGAATTTCGCCATACCGCGCATGATCGCCATGTCGCCGCCCAGGGCCGGGCGGAAGAATGCGGTGTTGGTTGGCCTGTCGCCGTTGGTGAGCATTTCGATCGCGTGCTGCGGATGCTGAAAACGTTCCAGGCCACGCTCCTTGAGCGGATTGATACACACCACCTGAGCGCCGCGCTTCACCGCTTCGCGCAACGGCTCGAGCATCCGTGGGTGGTTGGTGCCAGGGTTCTGGCCCCAGACGAAAATCGCGTCGGCGTGCTCGAAATCGTCGAAGGTCACAGTGCCTTTGCCGACACCGATGCTTTGCGACAACGCGACACCGCTGGCCTCGTGACACATGTTCGAGCAGTCAGGGAAGTTGTTGGTGCCATAGGCGCGCACAAACAGCTGATAGAGAAAGGCCGCTTCATTGCTGGCCCGACCCGAGGTGTAGAACTCGGCCTGATCCGGGCTCGACAAGCCGTTCAGGTGTTTGGCGATCAGCGCGAACGCGTCGTCCCAGCTGATCGGCTTGTAGCGGTCGGTTTCGGCGTCGTAGCTCATCGGCTCGGTCAGGCGGCCCTGATACTCGAGCCAGTAGTCGCTTTGCTCCAGCAGCGCAGTGACGCTGTGTTTGGCGAAGAACTTTGCATCGACCCGGCGCTTGGTCGCTTCCCAGTTCACTGCTTTGGCGCCGTTCTCGCAGAACATCACCATGCCGCCTTCCTTGGAATCACCCCAGGCGCAACCAGGGCAGTCGAAGCCGCCGTTCTTGTTGGTCTTGAGCATCATGCGCAGGTTTTTCAGCGCGTTGTCGCTGGTCAACCAGGCCTGGGCGACGCTGATCAGTGCGCCCCAACCACCGGCCGGGCCTTTGTAGGGCTTGTAGCGAGGGACAGGTGTCTGGTCGGCTTGACGGTGTTGACTCACGCTTGTTTCTCCAACGTTGGGCTGTAGACCCGCGGTGCATTCTTCTGTGGCAGATGGATAAGGTTGAGGTTGTGGCGACGGGCCCATTGCACGGCAAGGCCCGTGGGCGACGACAGGCTGACCAGGGTCTGGATGCCGGCGCGCAAGACTTTCTGGATCAATTCGAGACTGCAGCGGCTGGTGACAATCGCCAGCCCGCCAGCAGTCGGGATCTTTTGACGGATCAATCCGCCGATCAGTTTGTCGAGGGCGTTGTGCCGGCCGATGTCTTCGCGACCCAGCAGCAACTCGCCCTGATCATTCATGAACACCGCGGCATGTACCGCACCACTGTGCTGGCCAAGGGGCTGGAACGCGCCGATGCGCTGGCGCAGGCCGTCGAGCCATTCGGCAGGCGGCAAGGGTGCGCCGGGCAACACCTGGAGCTCGGGCAGTGCCTGCTCTACGGCTTCCACGCCGCACAGCCCGCAACCGCTGGTGCCGGCCAGTTGCCGACGCTGCTGCTTGAGGTTCCAGAAGGCGCGGTTGGCGATGGTCACTTGCGCGTATTGCGCCGAACCAGAGCCGGTCAGTTGCAGGTCATAAATATCAGTGGCGTCCTCGATGATCCCGCTGCCCAGGCTGAAACCGACAATGAAGTCTTCGAGGTCCGTGGGTGTCACCAACATGACGGCCTGGCTGATGCCGTTGTAGGCAATCGCCAGCGCGACCTCCTCGGCCAGCGCGGTGCTGGTCGACTCCGTGTCTTCAAGGTTGCTGTAGCTGTACGTCTGGCTGGCGGCGGGCGCGGGCGTTTCGAGGGCAGGCGCCGCGCAGGCTGGGCGCTTGGTGTTCATGGCATCACCGACGGTTTGATCAGCTTTAAGACTAGGCGTGACAACTTGTCACGTCTAATCGTTAGTACTGATGTACCGATAGATACTGTCGATCAAGCACTGGGCAACGATTGTCGATAAATCGCGAAACAGGCCTCCGCCAAGGCCGAGCGTGGCGCGCTACGACGCATGATCAGCCCCAGCCGGCCTACGGTCTGGGCGTTTTCGATCGGTTGCAGGCGCAGATGATCGGTCAGCTCTTCCAGACCTCCGTCCAACGGCATCACAGCGCAGCACAAGCCACCGTGCACAGTTTGTAAAAGTTGATGCACGGCATCCGTTTGCAACAGCGGCTGCGGGGTGAGCCCGCGGCTGTGGAAGTTGTGGTCGATGGATTGGCGAAAATGCATGCCGCTGGAGAGCATGCCCAGTGGCAGTTCGATCAATGATTCCCAACTCAGCGGCGCCTCGCCAAAGCTGAAAAAGCGTTGGTCGTAGAGCAGACCCATGCGGGTTTCGCTGAAGGCCAGGGAGTCGAAATGTTCGGTGTCCAGGCGCTCCAGGTAGGAAACACCGAGGTCCAGGCGATTGTTCGCCAGTTGTTCGAGTATTTGCTCCGAACTCAGCGCCGAAAGCTCGAAGCGCAGGTTCGGGTGCTCCCCGTGCAGGCGTTGCAGCAGCGGCAGCGGATCAAAACTCGACAGCGGCACCACGCCCAGACGCAACGTACCGACCAGATTGCCGCGACAGGCGGCCGCCTCGGCGTACAAGCCGTCGTACGCCGCCAGCACCGTGCGCGCCCAGGCCAGCACTCGCTCGCCCGGCGCCGTAAAACCTTCGAAGCGCTGACCACGATTGACCAGCGGCAGGTCGAGTTCTTCTTCGAGGCTGCGCAGGCGCATCGACAGTGTCGGTTGAGTAATGTGACAGCGCGCGGCGGCCTGACCGAAATGGCGGGTTTCGTCGAGCGCGATGAGGAATTTCAGCTGCTTGATGTCCATCTTCGCTCCTGGGCGCGGGAAGGGGCCGATTCTATCGCAAGCGGGGTCATTGGTCGGGCTGGATTCGCAAGTGATGGTCGTGGTCTAGGCTTTGTCGTCTGGACCCCAAACCCAAGGAGATGCACCATGAGTCTTTTGAGCTTTGTGAAGGAGGCAGGCGAAAAGCTGCTGGATCTGCTGACGCCAGGCAACGCCAATGCCAGTGAGCAGTTGAAGGAACACATCGGCAAGGTCGGCCTGGGCAACCCGAATGTGCACGCGACGGTCGAGGGTGACAAGGTCACGGTGACGGGCGAAGTGGCGAGCCAGGAAGAGAAGGAAAAGATCCTGTTGGCCGTGGGCAATATTGCCGGGGTTGGCAGTGTGGATGATCAGATTACCGTGACCGGGCCTGTCGTTGCTGCCGCAGTGTTTGTCACCGTGGTGAAGGGCGACACCCTCAGCGCGATTTCCAAGCGTGTGTACGGCGATGCCAACAAGTACAACAAAATCTTCGAGGCCAACAAACCAATGCTGTCGCACCCGGACAAGATCTATCCGGGGCAGTCGTTGCGGATTCCTGAGTAAGTCGTCAAACCGCGTGATGGCCATCGCGGGCAAGCCACGCTCCCACAGGATCTGAGCCGTTCACGAAGGATGCGAACGACGCAGATCCTGTGGGAGCGTGGCTTGCCCGCGAAGCAGGCGCCTCGGTATCAAAGCCCAGCAATCAAATCCCGATAATCCCCGACCGCCGCAAACTCCGCCGTATCCTTCGGCCCCTTGCGGCTGTCTGGCTCACGCACCGCCAGCAAATGCGCCACGCCAAAGTCCCGTGCACTGCGCAAAATCGGCAAGGTGTCATCAATGAACAGGCTGCGCGCCGGATCGAAATCGATGTCGGCTTGCAACGCATCCCAGAACTGCGGGTTTTCCTTGGGGAAGCCGTAGTCATGGGAGCTGATCAAGCGCTCGAAGTACGGCGCCAGTTCGACTTTTTCCAGCTTCAACGACAGCGCATCCCGATGGGCATTGGTGATCAGCACCACGCGCTTGCCGGCCCGTTTGATCGCCGCCAGAAAGGTGTCGGCATCCGGGCGCAGGGCGATCAGGTGCGCGGTTTCCAGTTTCAGGTCGCGCACCGACAGCTTCAGTTCGGCGCTCCAGAAATCCAGGCAGTACCACTGCAACTGGCCGGCATTGCGCTCGAACAACGGCTGCAATTCCATCTTGGCCATGGCCCGGCTGACCCCGTGCAGTTCGGCGTAACGCTGGGGCAGGTGCTCCATCCAGAAGTGGTTGTCGAAATGCAGGTCCAGCAGCGTGCCGTCCATGTCCAGCAGAACGGTATCGATGTCGGACCAGGGTAATGAAGGCATGGCAACGTCTCGGGCAGTAGAAAGATTTCTGGCGTAAACAATCGGGAAAGCCGCGTTATAGTAGCGCGTTCACGCCTAGGAGCTTTGCATGCGCCAGAAACCCACCATACTCGCCCGCGAAATTGTCGCCACCAGTCGATTATTCTGCGTGGAAGAGCTGAAGTTGCGCTTTTCCAACGGCGTGGAGCGCACCTATGAACGCCTGGTCGGCAAGGGTGCCGGGTACGGCGCGGTGATGATCGTGGCGATGCTCGATGCCGAGCATGCGGTACTGGTCGAGGAGTATTGCGGTGGCACCGATGAATATGAAATGTCGTTGCCCAAGGGATTGATCGAGCCGGGTGAAGACGTGCTGGCGGCGGCCGAGCGTGAGCTCAAGGAAGAGGCCGGTTTCGGTGCGCGGCAACTGGAGCACCTGACCGAGCTGTCGCTGTCCCCCGGCTACATGAGCCAGAAGATTCAGGTGGTGCTGGCCACCGACCTCTACGAAGAGCGTCTGGAAGGCGACGAGCCCGAGCCGATGCGGGTGGACAAGATCAATCTGCGTGAACTCTCGGCGCTGGCGCAAAACCCGCAATTTACTGAAGGCCGAGCCTTGGCGGCGCTGTACCTGGCCCGAGACCTGTTGACTCAGCGCGGAGCGTTCCAGCCATGAACTTTCCGCATCCGTTGATGGCACCGGTCATCGAGCTGGCCTTGCAGGCCGGTGAGGCGATCCTGCCGTTCTGGCGCACAGGCACGGCCGTCACGGCGAAGGCTGATGATTCGCCGGTGACCGCTGCTGACCTGGCCGCACACCACCTGATTCTGGCCGGGCTGACGAAACTGGACCCGAGCATTGCGGTGCTCTCCGAAGAGGACGCCAACATCCCCCAAAGCGTGCGGGCCGGATGGCAGCGCTGGTGGCTGGTTGATCCGCTGGATGGCACCAAGGAGTTCATCAGCGGCAGCGAAGAGTTCACCGTCAACATTGCCCTGATCGAAAACGGTCGAGTGGTGTTCGGCGTGGTGTCGATGCCGACCAACGGGCGTTTTTACGTCGGTGGCGCCGGCCTCGGTGCCTGGCGCGGCGATAAAGGTGGCACGCCGGTGGCGATCAAGGTGCGTGATGCATTAGCGCCCGGCGAGTCGTTCACCGTGGTGGCCAGCCGTCGCCATTCGAGCCCGGAGCAAGAGCGTTTGCTGGCCGGGTTGAGCGCCAGCCTTGGCGAGCTGCAACTGGCCAATGTCGGCAGCTCGCTGAAGTTTTGCCTGCTGGCCGAAGGGGCGGCGGATTGCTATCCGCGCCTGGCACCGACTTCGCAGTGGGACACGGCGGCAGCGCAAGGTGTGCTGGAAGGCGCGGGCGGTGAGGTGCTGGAGTTGAGCGGTGAGCCGTTCAGCTATCCGGCGCGGGAGTCGCTGTTGAACCCATTCTTTCTGGCGTTGCCGGCGAAGGCGGCCTGGCGGGAGAAGCTGCTGGAATTGGCGCGCGCATAAGATCGTTTTCACGCGTTGATGCAAATCCTTGTGGGAGCGAGCTTGCTCGCGATGGCAGTGTGTCAGGCAACTACAATGTTGGCTTGGACGGCCCCATCGCGAGCAAGCTCGCTCCCACAGGTTTTGCGGCGGTCCTGATTTACCGGTGCAACACGTACTGCCCGATAAACCTCACCGCATCCTCATCACGGCCTTCATTGACGACCCGCGTATGCAGCGTCAACCGCGCTCGGCTGTATCGCTGGAAGGTGGTCAGGAATTTCTTCCAGATCACCGGATCCGGCGCCTGGCAAATGGCGTTGGCATCGCCCGTCACCGGCAGCGGATAGCTGATCTGCCCTTCTTGAATCACGATGTGCCCGTCGGTAATGCCTTCTTCCTTGAGACGCAAATGCAACCAGCCCCAACCGGCCAGGACCGCGCCGCAATACAGGCTGCCGCCGAACATGGTGCTCTTGTGGTTGACGTTGGCTTCCAGCGGCAAGTGCAGGCGCAGTTGCTGGTCATGCCAGTCGAGCACTTTGAGGCCCATGTCCCGGGTGAGGGGAATGTCGTGATGGAGGACTGATTCCAGTTGTCGACTGTCGCGGCTCATTCAGGGGGCCTCTTGCTTGAAGTGGATGATTGGACGGTAGCTCAGTCGAGGTCGTCAGGATGGGCCGAGGCGCCACTGTCGGCAAAACTCAGACCGTGTTTACGCAGTTTGTCATGCAGGGTCTTGCGCGGAATGCCGAGGGCTTCGGCGACGCTGCGCACGGAGCTGTGCGAACGTGCCAGTTCAGCAGCGATGAGGGTTTTTTCGAAGTTCTCCACTTGCTCGCTCAAACCGCCGCTGACGACTTCGACCCTGTTGCCAGCACCGCCTTGCGGCGTGTTGTCGTCGAGGGCCAGTTCCAGTCCGAGGGCAAAACGCTCGGCCGCATTTTGCAGCTCGCGCACGTTGCCCGGCCAGGTGTGGCGCAGCAGCAAGGCACGTTGTCCCGGTTGCAGTTCATGGGGCGGCAAGCCGTGGCGGGCACTGGCTTCATCGGCGAAATGCTGGAACAGCATCAGCGCATCTTCGCCCCGCTCGCGCAATGGTGGAATCCGCAATGGCGCGACATTCAGGCGGTAATACAGGTCGGCACGAAAACGTCCTTGATCCGCCGCCTGGCGCAGGTCTTCCTTGGTGGCGGCGATGATGCGGATGTCCAGCGGGATCAGTTGATTGCCGCCCAGGCGTTCGACTACCCGTTCTTGCAGCAAGCGCAGCAATTTGACCTGCACATCCAGGCTCATGCTTTCGATTTCATCGAGGAACAACGTGCCGCCATTGGCGAATTCGAACTTGCCGATGCGGCGTTTCTGCGCACCGGTGAAGGCACCGGGCTCGTGGCCGAACAGCTCGCTTTCGACCACTGATTCGGCCAGGGCACCGGCGTTGATCGCCACGAACGGACCGTTGCGACGGCTTGATAAATCGTGCAGCGCCCGGGCCACGACTTCTTTGCCAGCGCCGGTTTCGCCGAGGATCAGCACATCGGCCTTGGTCGCCGCCAGGGCGCCGATCTGCTCGCGCAGGCGCAGCATCGAAGGTGAGTGGCCAACCAGGCGGGCGCTCAGCTCATTGCGGTCGCTCAAGGCCAACCGCAGGCTACGGTTGTCCAGCACCAGCCGGCGCAGGGCCAATGCGCGGCGCACGCTGTCGAGCAGGGCGTCGCTGGCGAAGGGTTTTTCCAGAAAGTCATAGGCCCCGGCGCGCATGGCTTGCACCGCCAGTGGCACATCGCCGTGGCCGGTGATCAGCAGCACCGGTAGCTCAGGGTCCTGGGCATGCAGTTCGGTCAGGAGTTCGAGACCGTCCATGCCGGGCATGCGGATGTCGCTGACCACCACACCCGGCCAGTCGCGCTCCAGTTGCGCGGCCAGGCCCTTGGCTTCGGCCAGCGGCAGGATTTTCAGGCCCGCCAGATCCAGTGTCTGGCTCAGGGCCTGGCGCAAGTGGGGATCGTCGTCGATCAACACGACCTGAATGCGGTTGTCGATGGTCATGCACTTCGGTCCTCGGACGGTTGCAGGCTCACGCCCGGTGCGCCTGGGCGCAGCTTCAGGGTAATCAGGGCGCCGCCCTCCTTGTGATTGGCGAACGACAGTTCACCGCCGAAGGCGCGCATCAGGGTTTCGCAAATCGCCAGACCCAGACCGAGGCCCTGGGTTCGGGTCTTGGTGGTGTAGAACGGCTCGCTGGCGCGCCCAAGGGCTTCCATGCAAAAGCCGGGGCCGTTGTCGCGAATGTACAGGTTGACGCCATCGGCCGTGGATTGGGCACTTAGCCAGAGTTTACGTGGCGGGCCTTTTTCCGTCAGGGCATCCAGGGCGTTGGCCAGCAGATTGCCGAGTACCTGGCGCAGGCGGGTTTCCCCAGCCTCGACCCACAGGGTGGCGGCGGGCAAGTCGCGGATCAGCTCGACTTCCATGCTGCGTCGACGCTTGGCCAACAAGGCCAGGGCATCGTCCAGCGCCGGTTGCAGGGCGACGCTTTCCGGGGCATGCCGGTCGCGCCGGGCAAAGGCGCGCAAGTGGGCGATGATCGAGGCCATGCGGCCGGTCAATTCGCTGATCAGCTTGAGGTTGCCGCGGGCATCGTCGGTGCGCTGGTGATCGAGCAGCACCTCGGCGTTTTCCGCGTAGCTGCGAATCGCTGCCAGCGGCTGATTGAGTTCGTGACTGATGCTCGCCGACATGGTGCCCAGTGCCGACAATTTGCCGGCCTGCACCAGATCGTCCTGGGCGCGTACCAGCTCCTGCTGAGCCTGTTCGCGCTCCAGCACTTCCTGTTTCAGGCGCCGGTTCAGGCCTTCGAGATCGCTGGTGCGCTCGGCGACCCGACCTTCCAGCTCGCGCCGGGCCTTGGCTTCGAAAGCAATGCGTTCGAGGTAATGGCGGCGGCGCTGCATCATCAGGCCGAGCAGCAACATCAACACCAGCAACGTTGCACCACCGATGGCCACCACCGTGCGCACCGGGCGGTCGATCAAGGTGCGCGGGGCGAGGATGCTGACGTCCCAGCCGGTTTCGGCGATCTGCTGGGTCTGGGTCAGCCAGGCATTGGGATTGAGTTTCAGCGGTTTTGGCTCGCGGGTTGGATAGGGTTGAATCGCGGTGATGGCTTTGCCTTCCTCCTCGTTCAACGGGCGGGTCGAGCGGAATCGCCACTCCGGTCGCGAGGTGAGAATGACCACGCCGTTGTGGTCGGTCAGCAGCAGTTGCTCCGGGGTATTGCCCCAGAGGCTTTCGGTGTGGTCGAGGTCGACCTTGACCACCAGTACGCCGACGATTTTTTCGCCATCACGCACGCCGGCGGCGAAGAAGTAGCCGCGCTTGGCGGAGGTGGTGCCCAGGCCGAAAAAGCGCCCGAGCCGCCCGGCCATGGCTTCGCTGAAATACGGCCGGAAGGAAAAATTGCGCCCGACGAAACTGTCGTGCTTGTCCCAGTTGGAGGCGGCCAGGGTCTTGCCATTGGCGTCCATCAGGTACATGACCTCGGCGCCGGTCTGGGTGGCGATATTTTTCAGCAGGCGGTTGGCGTTGCCCTGGGTGACGCCATCGTCCGGCGCACCGAGCACGGCGCGCAAGGCCGGCAGGTCGCCGAGGATCTGTGGCAACACTTCATAGCGATGCAGGGTACCCAGCAGGTTGGCGACGTAGAGATCGAGGGTCTGACGATTCTGACTGGCCAGCTCGCTGCGGTAGTAACGCTCGGCGAGATGCTGCAGCGGCCACAGCAACGGTGCAAGGCACAGCGCCAGCAGGGCCAGGCTGCGCCAACGGGGTCTGGGAGGGAGAGTCGGTTTCATGAGCAGCATGCGCCTGTGGGTACAGGCGCATTATGCCTAGGCTTGCCCGCCTTGGGTCAGGTGCATCTTGATAGGCGAGCTTCAGCCGGTCTTTCAGGCAAAAACGTCGGCGTCCTTGAAAAATACGCCGGCCTGATCTTTCGCCGACAGCTGCGGCGTGCCCTGCAGTTGCCAGTCGATGGCCAGGTCCGGGTCGTCCCAGCGAATGCTGCGCTCGGCGGAGGGCGTGTAGTAGTCGGTGGTTTTGTAAAGGAACTCGGCAAACTCGCTCAATACCACGAACCCGTGGGCGAAACCTTCCGGGACCCAGAGCTGACGATGGTTGTCGGCAGACAGGCGCACAGCGACCCATTTACCGAAGTGCGGTGAGCTGCGACGGATGTCTACGGCCACGTCCAGCACCTCACCGACCGTGACGCGAACCAGTTTTCCCTGGGTATTTTCCAGTTGGTAATGCAGACCGCGCAGCACGCCCTTCTGCGAACGGGAGTGATTGTCTTGAACGAATTCAGTGTCCAGTCCGGTGGCCTCTTTGAAGGCCCGGGCGTTGAAACTCTCGTAGAAGAAACCACGCTCGTCACCAAAGACCTTGGGTTCGAGGATCAGAACACCGGGCAGGTCGGTGGTCACTACATTCATGGCGGCTCTCCAGCAGTGTGCGTTGAATGGCCGCCATTCTTGCGCAAAGCGCCGACCGAGGCGAGTACCAGAACGAAACCTGTGTGAGCGGGCTTGCTCCCACAAATGATCCCATGCCGCTTCCGGGGGTTGCGTATCGCCCGAAGCAGTGGCGATATAGGCGCCTAATAAAACTTCAGGGGTCGTTGTATGCCGCTCGCCACGTTGATTCATCGCGCCAGTTTGCCCAGCCCGCAGGTGTCTGCGGAGCAAGCGCTAGAGCTGCTGGAGGAACATTACGGGGTCAGCGGCAGGTTGCAGGCCCTTGGCAGCCAGCAAGACCTGAACTACCGCGTCGATAGCGAGCGGGGGCGTTTCGTCCTGAAAATCTGCCGTGGCGACTACTCGGTACTTGAGCTTCAGGCGCAACACGCCGGGCTCAAGCATCTGGGCGAGCACCCCGATGTGCATGTCCCGCGTGTCATCGCGGCGAAAAACGGTGCAGACCTGCTGTCGCTGGACGTGGGTGGCCAGGCCGTGCACGTTCGCCTGCTCGACTACATCGAAGGCCAGCCACTGACGAGCCTCAGTCATTTCAATCCGACGGTGGTGTCTGGCTTCGGTCGTCTGTGCGGTGAAATGGACCTGGCCCTGGCGAATTTCGACCATCCGGGTCTGGTGCGAACCCTGCAATGGGACGCTCGCCATGCGCACGCCCTGATCGCGCACTTGCTGCCGGTGATCAAGGATGAGGCTCAACGCAAACTGATCGTCGAAGCGTCCGCGCAAGCCGAACGGCATTTGCAGCCACTGCAAGACAGACTGCCGGTGCAGGCCATTCACATGGACATCACCGATGACAATGTAGTGTGGCAGCGCGATGCGCAGCGCCATTGGCAGCTGCAAGGCGTGATCGATTTCGGTGACCTGGTGCGCACCTGGCGCATTACCGATCTGTCGGTGACCTGCGCCGCGCTGCTGCATCATGGCGAGGGCGATCCGTTCTGCATTTTGCCGGCGGTACAGGCGTATCACGCGGTCAATCCGTTGCAGCACGAAGAACTGCTGGCGCTGTGGCCGCTGATCGTCGCCCGCGCGGCGGTGTTGGTGCTCAGCGGCGAACAGCAGGTCAGCATCGATCCGGGGAATGCCTACAGCCGCGATAACCTGGTCCATGAATGGGAAATCTTCCGAGTGGCCACGTCGGTGCCGTTGGCGTTGATGGAAGCGGCGATCCTCACCGCCGTCGGCCAGAACCTGCCCAGCATCGGCAGCGAAGGCTTCGCGCCGCTGTTGCCGACCCTGGTGGGGCGTGAGTTCGCGCTGATCGACCTGGGTGTGCTCAGTCCGCATTTCGAGGCCGGGAACTGGGAGCAGGAAGGCGTCGATCAGCACCTGCTGGATGAAGCCGCTGCGGCACATGGCCTGGCGGCCAGTCGTTACGGGCAATACCGCCTGTCCCACACCCGCCCGGACAGCGCCGCTGAACCGGACACTTGCCCGTTGCACGTCGAATTGCGCGTGCCTCAGGGCACGGCGGTCGAAGCACCGTTTGCCGGGGTGGTGCATCACCCATCGGCGGGCGTGCTGCAACTGGACGGCCCGCAATTGAGCGTGCGGCTTTGGGGCGTCACGCCGTCGCTACACAGCGGCGCGGCACTGGTCAAAGGCCAGGTACTGGGCTCGGTCAACGGGCCGTTGATCGTGCAACTGTGCCGTGGCGCGTCGATCGATGCGCCGTTGTTCTGTGCACCTTCGCGCGCGGCGGCCTGGCAAGCGTTGTGCCCTTCGCCGGCAGCACTGCTGGGGCTGGCCTGTGATGCCGAAGCCGAGCTCGACGGACCGACCTTGCTGGCCCGGCGCGACGCCAGTTTCGCCCGTACGCAAAAACATTATTACGTCGACCCGCCGCGCATCGAGCGCGGCTGGCGCAACCATCTGATCGACATGCAGGGCCGCTCCTACCTCGACATGCTCAACAACGTGGCGGTGCTGGGCCACGGCCATCCACGCATGGCCGCCGTCGCCAGCCGCCAGTGGTCGTTGCTCAACACCAACTCGCGCTTCAACTACGCGGCCGTGGCCGAGTTCTCCGAACGTTTGCTGAAGCTGTCCCCTGACGGTATGGACCGCGTGTTCCTGGTCAACAGCGGCAGCGAGGCCAACGACCTGGCGATTCGCCTGGCGTGGGCCTACAGCGGCGGCCGCGACATGCTCAGCGTGCTGGAGGCCTACCACGGCTGGACGGTGGGAGCCGACTCGGTGTCGACCTCGATCGCCGACAACCCCAAGGCCTTGAGCAGCCGCCCGGACTGGGTGCACCCGGTGACGGCGCCAAACACCTATCGCGGCGAATTCCGTGGCCCCGACAGCGCGCCGGATTATGTGCGCAGCGTCGAACACAACCTGGCGAAAATCGCCGAGCAGAATCGCCAATTGGCCGGTTTCATTTGCGAGCCGGTGTATGGCAATGCCGGCGGCATCTCGCTGCCTCCGGGTTACCTGCAACAGGTTTATGCAATGGTGCGCGCCCGGGGCGGCGTGTGCATCGCCGACGAAGTGCAGGTCGGCTACGGGCGCATGGGGGATTTCTTCTGGGGCTTCGAAGAGCAAGGCGTGGTACCGGACATCATTACCATGGCCAAGGGCATGGGTAACGGCCAGCCACTGGGCGCGGTCATCACCCGCCGGGAAATCGCCGAAGCGCTGGAGGCCGAGGGTTACTTCTTCTCGTCCGCCGGCGGCAGCCCGGTCAGTTGCCAGGTCGGCATGGCCGTGCTGGATGTGATGGAAGAAGAAAAACTCTGGGAGAACGCCCAGGTCGTTGGCGGGCACTTCAAGAAGCGCCTCGAAGCGTTGATCGATATTCATCCGTTAGTGGGCGCGGTACACGGTTCCGGTTTCTACCTGGGCGTCGAACTGATCCGCAACCGCGAAACCCTGGAGCCGGCCACCGAAGAAACCACCGCACTGTGCGATCGCTTGCGTGAGCTGGGGATTTTCATGCAGCCGACCGGCGACTACCTGAACATCCTCAAGATCAAGCCGCCGATGGTCACTTCGCGCCAGAGCGTGGATTTCTTCGTGGACATGCTGTCGAAGGTGCTCGCAGAAGGCCTGTAAACACCTACATCTGTGGGAGCGAGCTTGCTCGCGATAGCGGTCTTTCAGTCGAAAAGTCTGTGACTGGAATGGCTTCATCGCGAGCAAGCTCGCTCCCACAGGGGTGGTAGTCTTGGTTCGATTGATATCGGCTTTTAATCGGTTTTTTTTGTAACGGTGGATTTAAGACGCTTTAAAAGCCGATATTTATCGGATATAAAGTGACGCAGTCCACGGCGTGTACCAATGCGCTTCCATTTCTGTCAGGCATCAATGCCACTCCGGAGTCCTGAGCCATGACCACGTTGAACAGCACCCCTCGCGCCGACGGCTTCTACATGCCAGCCGAATGGGCCCCCCAAACCCAGACCTGGATGATCTGGCCCGAGCGCCCGGACAACTGGCGCCTGGGTGGCAAACCGGCGCAAGCCGCGCATGTGGCAGTGGCCAAGGCCATCTCGCGTTTCGAACCGGTGACCGTGGCGGTTTCCGCCGGCCAGTACGAAAACGCCCGTGCCCGTCTGGACATGCCGAATATTCGTGTAGTGGAAATGTCCAGTGACGATGCCTGGGTCCGCGACACCGGCCCGACCTTCGTCATCAACAACAGTGGCGAAGTTCGTGGTGTGAACTGGGACTTCAATTCGTGGGGCGGTTTCGACGGCGGCCTGTATTCGCCGTGGAACCGTGACTCGCAGGTCGGCGGCAAGATCCTCGAGATCGAGCGCAGCCCGCGCTACCGCACCGAAGGCTTCGTGCTGGAAGGCGGCTCGATTCACGTCGACGGCGAAGGCACCCTGATCACCACCGAAGAATGCCTGCTCAATCGCAATCGCAACCCGCACATGAGTCGCGCGCAAATCGAAGCGGTCCTGAGTGCGAACCTGGCTGTGGATAAAATCATCTGGCTACCGGATGGCTTGTTCAACGACGAAACCGACGGCCATGTGGATAACTTCTGCTGCTACGTGCGTCCGGGTGAAGTGCTGTTGGCCTGGACCGATGACCCACAGGACCCTAACTACCCGCGCTGCCAGGCGGCGATGAACGTGCTGCAAAGCAGCACCGACGCCAAGGGTCGCCCGTTCACGGTGCACAAAATGCCGATCCCGGGTCCGCTGTTTGCGACCGAGCAAGAGTGCGCCGGTGTCGATCCGGTGGACGGTACTCAGGAGCGTAACCCGACTGTTCGTCTGGCCGGTTCCTACGTGAACTTCCTGATCGTCAACGGCGGCATCATCGCGCCGAGCTTTGACGACCCGCAGGATGGCCCGGCGAAAGAAATCTTGCAGAACCTGTTCCCACAGCATGAAGTGGTGATGGTGCCTGGTCGCGAACTGTTACTGGGTGGCGGCAATATTCACTGCCTTACCCAGCAACAACCCGCACCGCACAAGGAGTGAGTGAGGTCGTAACAGCTTGAGTTGATTGCGAAATCCCTCAGGCTGTCGATTAGCCACCAGCGTTGCACGGAGCCCGCGGCCCTACAGGCCTGCGGGCTTTTTTGTATCCGCTTGGCCACACTTCAGAAACCTTGGCACAGCTCTTGTATCTCTGCTGTTGTACTCGGGGTGGGGAGGACTTCGATGTTCTGTCATAAACCTTGGATAAGTTAGCCGCTCACAAACCGGGAGAGAGCGCTGAAATGAACGCCGAAGTGAACGTAGTGAGCGACAAGGCGTTGCATCCCCTGGCAGTAAACAGCGAATCGCTCCAGATCCTGGCGCACTGGTTCAAGTCCAATGGAATGCGTCAGATCAGCGAAACTGATCCGCGCCGGACAATGATCGAGCGTTACCCTGCTGGTTTATTCAGCGAGGCGGAACTGGATGCGTTGTGGGATGTAATGGAAGGATAAGAAGAACAACAACGGATTGATCAAAAAAAGCGCTGCCGGGATGGCAGCGCTTTTTTTTGCACGTGTTTTGTATGAACGACTGTAGGAGCTGGCTTGCCAGCGAGGGCCATCGGTCATGCACCATCAATGTTGAATGTGCAAACCTCTTCGCTGGCAAGCCAGCTCCTACAAGTTTTGCGATGTTCAGGTCACGGTCCCCCAGGCTACGCGGCACCCGGCTCGTTCCTGGGGGAGCATTCGACCGATTCCTGAAACAGACTGAAAGCCGTTCCAGTGTTTTTCAGTCATGAACTCAGGACTAATCTGCCGGCATCGATTTTTGCCGGAGCCTTGCCATGATCCTCCACTACATCTACGACCCCTTGTGCGGCTGGTGCTACGGTGCCAAACCGCTGGTGCAGGCCGCCCAGGCTGTACTGCCCGTGATTGCCCACGGCGGCGGCATGATGACGGGTGCCAATCGGCAAAAGGTTTCGCCACAACTGCGCAATTACGTGATGCCCCACGATCGGCGTATCGCCGAATACAGCGGGCAGCCGTTCGGTGAAGCCTATTTCGAAGGTTTGCTGCGTGATCACAGCGCCGTGTTCGACTCGGCGCCACCCATCGCTGCAGTGCTGGCTGCTGAGAAAATGGGTGATCGCGGACTGGAGCTCCTGGGACGTTTGCAAAGTGCTCACTACGTGGAGGGGCGTCGCATCGCCGATGAGTCGGTACTGTTTGAACTGGCCCATGGTATGGGGCTGGACCGTCAGGCCTTCGAAAGCGCCTTCAGGGCGGCCGACACCGATGGCCACATCAGGAACAGCCGGGCTCTTTTGGCCAAGGTCGGCGGACAGGGCTTTCCGACCCTGGCGCTTGAGCACAATGACCAATTCACCCTGATCGATATCGGGCCATGGCTGGGCAAACCCCAGGCATTTGCGCAGTGGCTGAGCCAGTCGCTGCCCGATCAGGACTCATCCAATTCCGTAGCAGTCTGTGGTCTCGAAGGCTGCGCTGATTGAATATTCCTGCCGCGTAAAGCAATTTTTTAGACGTTTTTTGCCTATTTAAAGACGATTCATGAAATTGACACATCGTTGAGGGCGCAGCTACGATTCGACCCAACGCCTGTGGCCGACCGCCACGACTGAAAAACAATAAAAGGCCCGCCGCGAGGAATCGTGGGCGGGCCTTTTTGTTTTCGCATTGAAATAAGAGCGCGATAGCGCCGTTTCGGCCGTTCGACACAGCACGTAACAACCGTATTAAGGAAAGCTAGTGATCCATGTTGATCGTGGGTATGTACTTTGGAACTTCATGAATTGTGACAAAAAGGCGCTGAACAAACACCGGCACGGCGGGTTGGTTTATCAACGTTACCCATTATCCAAACAAAAAAAGCAGCCTGAGCAGGCTGCTTTTTTTGAGAAGCTTGCTTGATATTGTGCTCCCTCAAGCAAGGGAGAAGAGGTCTCACCCGAGCGCTGATTTTCAGGTCATCAACGGGGTTCCTAACGCCGACTATTGCCACCTGAAGGCAGTCGGTTTCGCGCTCTTGGGCAAAGTCCCTGTCACAGATGATGCTTGTGTCAACCCGCACATCACCCACGCCCTCTACCTGCTGACCCAGGACGGCTGCGACCTGCTCAAAGTCGCCCAACAACGCATGCTGAACTGGAAAGCCCCAGCCTGACGCCGTTCATCAGAACACTAACGTGGAATTATTCTGGCTGTTTAAACTTAAAACAGCTGGAATAATGGCAGTTAGCATGTCTTCCTAAAGGAAATCAGCGTCACGAGAATGGTGTCTTTCCAATGACCCAATCGCCGCTCACTTTTTTCTTTAAGTGCTATTATTCTGGCAGTTATAGCGTCTTGATGAAGGAATATTGGCACATGGCCAAGAAGACAGCTCCACTCTTGCCCGCCGCTTCCAGACTACTTTCCGAGTTCGGTGAGCGACTGAAACTCGCTCGCCTACGCCGCAAACTCACAGCTAAACAAGTCGCCGAGAGGTCGGGCATGTCACTGACAACCTTGCGCTCTCTGGAATCAGGTGGCTCAGGGGTGACCATCGGCGCCTACCTGTCTGTCATGCAAGTTCTGGGTCTGGAAAAAGACTTGAACAAACTCGCGGCAACCGATGAGGTGGGGCGGCAACTGCAGGACGCACAACTCAAACCCAAGGCAACCACAGCCAAAGACGCGAACCGACGAGTACGCCGAATAAGTGCAGTAAAAAAAGCCTCTCCAATACCTGAAAAAGACACTGGAGTGATTGAAAGTACCACCCACACAGAAGAGCTATCCGCTGACTTCCCCTTCAACACCCACTCACTTTCCAGTCTGTTGACCAAGAAAAAAACCAAGCCAGCGACAGGTGAAAAATGACGCAGATTGCGGTGTATGCCGATTGGGAATCCTTGAATGGGCCCAGACGTCTCGGTTTCTTGCATGCCCGAAAGACCCGTTCCACGGACGTCTTCGAGTTTGAATACGACGCCGCTGCGCTAGCTGATCCCGAGTTGAACTTCACACCCCTGGACCCTCGAATCGGGCTCTATGAGGGTCGTCAGTTCCCGGGGCAACATCAAAGCCGATTTGGCGTGTTCGCTGATTCAAGCCCGGATCGGTGGGGTCAACTGTTGATGAAGCGGCGACTGGAGCGCGATATCCGCGAAGGCCTGGCTGCCAAAGGCAGCAAGCTCCACGAGTCGGATTTCCTGTTAGGCGTACATGACCTCTATCGGGTTGGTGCAATCCGCTACAAGCTCAATGACCAAGGCAACTTTCTCGATGATCGCGATGGCGTGGCCGCCCCACCCTTCATTGAGCTGCGGACGTTGGAACAAGCAAGCCGCGCTCTGGAAAACGATCCGGACAACACCTCACTCGATGGCCGCGAGTGGCTGAGAATGCTGATCGCACCTGGAGGTTCACTGGGTGGCGCCCGCCCCAAGGCCAGCGTTGCAGACGAGCACGGTCACTTGTGGATTGCCAAGTTCCCCAGCACCCGTGATGACTACGACATTGGCGCCTGGGAACTGGTGGTCAATGCCTTGGCCAATCATTGTGGCCTGCGAGTCGCGACCGGCATCGCCCGACGCTACGCCAGCGATCATCACTGCTTCATGGTCAAGCGATTCGATCGTACTGAACGGGGTGGCCGACTGCACTTTGCCTCAGGCATGACCATGACTGATCGCGTTGACGGTGACGATGCCTCCGTCGGCGCAAGCTATCTTGAGTTAGCCGAAGTGCTCATGGAACATGGCTCGCAAACCAACGCTGACCTTCGAGAGTTGTGGTCTCGGATTGTTTTCAACATCCTGGTCTCCAACACCGACGACCACCTGCGCAACCATGGTTTCATCCTTGATCCGGATCGTGGATGGCGATTGTCTGCCGCCTATGACATGAACCCGGTGGCCCACGCCGACGGCTTGAAGCTCAACATCACCGATACCGATAACGCACTGGATCTGGAGCTGGCCCGGGAAGTGGCAGAGTATTTTCGGGTCGGTCGTGCGGATGCAAAAAACATCATCGACAGCTTCAAACAAGTTGTCAGCCAATGGCCAACACTAGCGGGGGCTTTGGGACTATCGAAACGCGAGCAGGATAATATGGCGCCTGCATTTCGATTAGCGGAGCCTACGCAATGATCCTCGCCCCCAACCTCCCTGACGACCACTTGATGCAGCAACTCATGCAACTGCTGCATGAAGAACTCGGCTTCCCCGAACGCAAAACCATCAGCCTCGGCACCTCGATCAACTTTGACCTGGACTGCAACGGTGCAGACGCCCGGCATTTGATCGAAACACTGGAAGACCACTTCGCCATCGATTTCGTGGATTTCGACAGTTATCGCTATTTCCAGCCCGATGGCCACGATGTGAATCTAAAACGAAAAGCCAAGGGTCGCGGCGAGAAGGTGCCATTGACCATCGGCATGCTCTACCGGGCCATCAAGGCCCAACGCTGGGACACGGATGAACTCGAAGGCCTGTAACGGCCCGACGCATTCTGACTTGCCCGCGAAAAACTGAATTTTGCGCACAAAAAAGCCGCCCCGAGGGGCGGCTTTTTCGTTAGCTCAAGCCAGCACTTACAACTTAGGACCAGCAGCCTTGATCGCGTCGCTCACTTCGAACTTCTTGAAGTTCTCGATGAACAGGCCGGCCAGTGCTTTGGCAGCTTCGTCGTAGGCGGCTACGTCGGCCCAGGTGTTGCGTGGGTTCAGCAGGCCGGTCTCAACGCCCGGTACGGCCACTGGCACGTCGAGGTTGATGGTGTCCAGGTGCTCGGTCTCGGTACCGATCAGGGCGCCGCTCTGGATCGCTGCGATCACGGCGCGGGTGGTCGGGATGTTGAAGCGCTTGCCGACGCCGTAGCCACCGCCGGTCCAGCCGGTGTTGACCAGGTAGACCTTGGAGCCGAAGCCACGGATGCGCTTGATCAGCAGCTCAGCGTATTCGCCGGCCGGACGCGGGAAGAACGGTGCGCCGAAGCAGGTGGAGAAGGTCGACTTGATGCCGCTGCCCGAACCCATTTCGGTCGAACCGACCAGCGCGGTGTAACCGGACAGGAAGTGGTAGGCCGCTTGTTCTTCGTTGAGGATCGACACTGGCGGCAGCACGCCGGTCAGGTCGCAAGTCAGGAAGATCACAGCGTTCGGCTCGCCACCGAGGTTCTTCTCGGAACGCTTGGCAACGTGCTCCAGCGGGTAGGCGGCACGGCTGTTCTGGGTCAGGCTGACATCGGCGTAGTCGGCGTGCTTGGCGTCGTCGATGACGACGTTTTCCAGGACCGCGCCGTGCTTGATGGCTTTCCAGATAACCGGCTCGTTCTTCTCGGACAGGTCGATGCACTTGGCATAGCAACCGCCTTCGATGTTGAACACCACGCCTTCGCCCCAAGCGTGCTCGTCGTCACCGATCAGGTAACGGCTTTCGTCGGCCGACAGGGTGGTTTTACCAGTACCGGACAGACCGAAGAACAGGGTCACGTCGCCCTCTTCGCCGATGTTGGCGGCGCAGTGCATTGGCAGTACGTCGGCAGCCGGCAGCAGGAAGTTCTGCACCGAGAACATGGCTTTTTTCATTTCACCGGCGTAACGCATGCCGGCGATCAGCACTTTCTTCTGGGCGAAGTTGAGGATTACGCAGCCGTCGGAATTGGTGCCGTCACGCTCTGGCACACACTCGAAGTTGGCAACGTTGAGCACCTGCCACTCGTCACGACCCGCCGGGTTGTACTGAGCCGGGTTGATGAACAGGCAACGGCCGAACAGGTTCTGCCAGGCGGTCTGGGTGGTCATCTTCACGGCCAGGTAGTGCTCGGAAGCCGCACCAACATGCACGTGGGAAACGAAATGCTCTTGCGCGTTGTTGAACGCCTCGACGCGAGCCCACAGGGCGTCGAACTTGTCGGCCGGGAACTTGCGGTTGATCGGGCCCCAGGCGATGGCGGCCTGGGTGCTTGGCTCTTCAACGATGAAACGATCGACTGGCGAACGGCCGGTACGGTGACCGGTACGAACAACCAGTGCGCCGGTATCGGCAAGCTCGCCTTCACCGCGGTTGAGGGCTTCTTTAACCAGATCATCAACACTCAGATCGGTGTACACGGCGTTATTGGCTTGCGTCATGAGGTTCCCCGTCGGCCAGTGGCCGAGTGCTCCAAACGTTTTTGTAGTAGAAAGTCGTGCACTACTACCGCGAAAAAAGTGGGCCGGATTATGCCAGAAAAGCCCAAAAAGAGTAGGCCCCTCCTGTCGTAATGGCATTAATCCGGCGGCAGCCAGTGAATTTACCTGCGCTGAACCGTTTTAGTGACGAGTATCTGACGGTGTCTCGATGCCCGCACCGGCGAACAATTGAGTGACATCGGCCGCGTCGAACAGGTAGCGCTGGTTGCAGAACTGGCAATCGATTTCGATGTTGCCACCGTGCTCGACGACCAACTGCTGCGCGTCTTCCATACCCAGACTGACCAGCGCATTGGCTGAACGTTCACGCGAGCAGCTGCAGCGGAAGCGCAACTTCTGCACATCGAACAGACGCACCTGCTCTTCGTGGTAGAGGCGATGTAGCACGGTTTCGTTGTCCAGGCCCAGCAGCTCATCGGCGGTCAGGGTGGTGGCCAATGCGGTGAGGTGCTGCCAGCTGGCGGCGCGTTCTTCTTCGTCTTTAAGGCGGTCGGCGGGCAGTTGCTGCAGCAACAGGCCACGGGCGCGGCGGCCATCGGCGCAGAGCTTGATACGCGTGCCAATCTGCTGCGACATGACGAAGTAGTTGGTAAAGCAGTCGGACAACGTTTCGCCATCCAGATCGACGACACCCTGGTAGCGTTGGCCCTGTTTCGGGTCGACGGTCAATGTCAGCGAGCCATCCGGCATCAGGTCGGCCAGGGTAGCGTCGGGGGCAATGCGGTCCGCGTCGTAACGGGCCAGTCCACGGATATCGCGCTCGCTGGAGCACTCGATCATCAGCAGCGGGATCGGGCCTTCGGAGCGGGCCTGCAGGATCAGCAAGCCATCGAACTTCAACGTGCCGACCAGCAAGGATGCAGCCGCCATCAGCTCGCCGAGCAGTTGCGCGACCGGCTGCGGGTAGGCGTGTTTGGCCAGGACTTCGGCGTAGCTGAGTTCCAAAGAGACCAGCTCGCCACGGGTGTCGCTGTCATCGAAGATGAAGCGTTGGGTGAAGTCGTTATCCGGTAGGTCGGTCATAAGTCTGGGTATCTGAAGTGGTGACAAAAGTGATTACGGAATTCGAGGTTACGCCTCGGCCATAGCGTCTTGCTGTCTGGTTATGGCTTACAGGCCGGCGACTGTGTGCGCTTTACGACGAATGGCACTGCCAATGGCTCGTGCAGGGCAGGCGAACTACCCCATATGGCTACGCGCAAGCACAATTACAAGTCTTTGCCTGTTTGAGTGATCGACGGACCCGGTCGATCATTCGTTGCTGCTGCCACGAAACTTGAACAGATCCCGCCGTTGTTTCTTGCTCGGTTTGCCGTCGGTGCTCACGCCCAGAGCGCCTGCTTTGCGTTCTGCGGCGGCGTTTTCGCGCTTGGCGATGCTGGCTTCGGTTTCGGCGTACAGCATCTGCGCTTCCGGCGCGCCACGGCGCACGATCGACAGCGCCTGGACCACCACCGTGCGCTCGTCGAAACCGGTACGAATCACGAATTCATCACCGATACGTGGTTCCTTGCCGGGCTTGCAGCGCTCACCCCGGCAATGCACCTTGCCACTTTCAATCGCCGCTTTGGCCAAGGCGCGGGTTTTGTAAAATCGTGCAGCCCACAACCATTTATCGAGGCGGACTTTGTCGTCCTCTTCGTTTTTTTGTGCCATGGAATTTCCTCATTCTGAAATATTGGTGAACTGTACTACCGTTTCTGTCGTACCAAGAATTTCACCGGCCCGAGCTACAATGCTGACATTCCATAACCTCCTTGCGGGGCTGGAAATCCGGGCCGTAGATATCTGTCGCCTTTTAACCATTATTCTGCGTGAATACCGCGAATTCGGCCGCCTGCGGCCACCGCGGTTTCTACCGGTTGAGCAATTTTGAAGACATTTGACCATTTGACCGTTGTCGGTCTGCGCGAGTGGGTGGCGCTCCCTGATTTGGGAGTCGCCGGCCTTCGGGCAAAAATCGACACCGGTGCCAGCACCTCAAGCCTCCACGCCACCGAAATCGAGCCGTTCGAGCGCGACGGCGAGCAGTGGGTGCGTTTCACGGCACACCTGGGCACGGTGGTGCAGTTGCGTCACCGTCGCTGCGAAGCACCGCTGGTGACAAGGAAAACCATTAAAAGCTCAAACGGTCACGCGCAGGTGCGATACGTGATCAGCACCACCCTGGCCCTTGGTGATCGGGTCTGGCGGGTCGAGTTCACGCTCGCCTGCCGCAAGTCCATGCGTTATCGCCTGTTGCTCGGCTCCAAAGCCCTGATCCACGGCCAGTTGGTGGTCAATCCGGGCATCAAGTATGTACAAGACAAGCCGGTGTTCCCGGTATCTACCTCCTCCACAGGTGTTGCATGAAGATCGCTGTGCTGTCGCGGAACCCGCGTCTGTATTCCACCCGTCGTCTGGTCGAAGCCGGTACCGAGCGTGGCCATGAAATGGTGGTGGTCGACACCTTGCGCGCCTACATGAACATCGCCAGCCACAAGCCGCAGATCCACTATCGCGGCAAACCGTTGGAGGGTTTCGATGCGGTGATTCCACGGATCGGTGCGTCCGTGACCTTTTATGGCTGCGCAGTGCTGCGTCAGTTCGAAATGATGGGGGTATTTCCACTCAACGAATCGGTGGCCATTGCCCGTTCACGGGACAAGCTGCGTTCGCTGCAATTGCTGTCTCGTCGCGGGATCGGTTTGCCGGTGACCGGCTTTGCCCACTCCCCCGACGACATTCCCGACCTGATCGAAATGGTCAACGGCGCGCCGTTGGTGATCAAGGTGCTGGAAGGCACCCAAGGTATCGGCGTGGTGCTGTGCGAAACCGCCACGGCCGCGGAATCGGTGATCGAGGCATTCATGGGCCTCAAACAGAACATCATGGTTCAGGAGTACATCAAGGAGGCTGGAGGGGCGGATATTCGCTGCTTCGTCGTTGGTGACAAGGTGATTGCGGCGATGAAGCGCCAGGCCAAACCCGGCGAGTTTCGCTCCAACCTGCATCGCGGTGGCAGCGCGAGCCTGATCAAGATCACCCCGGAAGAACGCATGACGGCATTGCGTGCGGCAAAGGTCATGGGATTGGCGGTGGCGGGTGTGGATATCCTGCGCTCCAATCACGGGCCGCTGGTGATGGAAGTGAACTCGTCGCCGGGGCTTGAAGGGATCGAGACCACCACCGGGAAGAATGTCGCGGGGATCATCATTGAGCATCTGGAGAAGAATGGTGGGCCGAATATGACGCGGACCAAAGGGAAGGGTTAAACCCTGAGTTTTTTGGCGGCTGGAAGGCCGCCATCGCGAGCAAGCTCGCTCCCACAGTGGATATGAGTGAATGCAAATTTCGCATCCAATGCGATTCAATGTGGGAGCGAGCTTGCTCGCGATGGGGCCATCAGCCACACCAAAAAAGTCAGCGGTTAAACAGCATCCCGCGGCAGCATCAACCCAAGCGGCAACCGCACCCGCGCTTCCAGCCCACCGCCCGAGCGGTTACGCAGCTCAACGTTGCCGCCATGCATCGAAGCGATCCGCTTCACGATTGCCAATCCCAACCCGGTGCCCTTGCCGCCGCGGGCACGATCGCCACGGGTGAACGGGTTGAAAATCGCCTCCAGCTCTGACGGATCGATCCCCGCGCCACGGTCCATGACACTCAGGACCACATACGGCGCACTGGTATCCCCGGACACATATGCCGCCACTTCCACCCCGCTGCCGGCGTGATGCAGAGCATTACCGATCAGGTTGTTCAGCAACCGCTTCATCGATACCCGACGCAGCGGGAACGGCTGGATCGGCTCCAGGCGCAAATGCACTTTCTCTTCGTTCTGGTTGTACGGCGCGGCGACCTCACGAACCAGATCGCTCAGGTCCACTTCTTCCACCGACTCATCACGTCCGTCACGAATGAACGCCAGGAACTGGTCAAGAATCGCGTCCATGTCTTCGATGTCACGGATCATGTCGTCCGTCAGGTCACTGTGGTCGCCCATCAGCTCCAGGGACAGCCGCAAGCGGGTCAACGGCGTACGCAAGTCATGGGACACCCCGGCCAGCATCAACTCGCGCTCGCGACCGGCCTGCTCGACGTCTTCGGCCATCTGGTTGAAGGCGCGGTAAACCTCGGTCATCTCACTTGGCGTATCGCTGATCGGCAGGCGCACGCTACGGCCCTGGCCGAGTTGCCGCGCGGCATACACCAGACGCTTCAAAGGTTGATTGAGCTGGCTGACGAAGATCCAGGCCGAAGCGGTGGACAGCAGGCCAATAGCGAGGAACCAGCCGAGCACGTTCCAGATTTTCTGACCGCGCAACGGATGCGGATACAGCGGCACTTTCAGCCAGCCTTCACCCAGGCTCGGAGCACGAACCCACAGTGCCGGGGGAGAATGCATGCGTAGTCGCACTTCGGTGTCTGGCCCCAGCTCGGTCTGCATCTGTCGCTGGTAAATCTCACTGTATGGCCAATGTTGCTCGCCTTCCGGGACACCGGCGCCCACTACCCGAATCAGGGGTGCACTATCGGCAATCTTTGCGCGGTTCTCTTCATCGGCCGCCCAGTAGGCACGCAGCACCAGGGCGACACCGTGGCTGTATTGGCGGTCCACCAGCACGTCTTCGTTCATCAGCAGATAAACCAGGGTCAGCGCCTTGGAGAAGAGAACGACGATGAGCACCAGCCAAAGGGTGCGAGAGAAGAAGCTCTGGGGAAACCAAACAGGGGTTTTCATGGATAGCCGTTAAACACTTGCAGGAGCGAGCAATGCTCGCATATTGCGGATCGCGAGTCTGCGGACAGGATCGATTGATCCGTTGTCCGCATGACCCGCTCCTACAAATCGCCAATCACTTGGTGGCGGTACCATCCGGAACAAACACATAACCCACGCCCCAGACGGTCTGGATGTAACGCGGCTTGGAGGGATCGGGTTCGATCATCCGGCGCAGACGGGAAATCTGCACATCGATGGAACGCTCCAGGGCATCCCACTCGCGGCCACGGGCCAGGTTCATCAATTTGTCGCGGGTCAGCGGTTGACGCGCGTTCATCACCAGGGCCTTGAGCACAGCGAATTCACCGGTGGTGAGCATGTGCACTTCTTCGCCGCGCTTGAGCTCGCGGGTGGCCAGGGACAACTCGTAGTCACCGAAGGTCACGCTTTCGTCTTCGCTGCCCGGAGCACCAGGCACCGGAGACGACTGGCGACGCAATACCGCCTTGACGCGAGCCATCAGCTCATCGGGATTGAACGGCTTGGCCAGGTAATCGTCGGCGCCCAGTTCCAGGCCCTTGATGCGGCTCAGCTCGTCGCCCTTGGCGGTGAGCATGATGATCGGAATCTGGTTGTTCGCGTTGCGCAGACGGCGGCAGGCGGTCAGGCCGTCTTCGCCGGGCAACATCAGGTCGAGGACGACCAGGTTGAACACTTCGCGCGCCAGCAGGCGATCCATTTGCTCGGTGTTCGGTACGGCGCGGGCGCGGTAGCCCTTGCTGACGAAAAAACGCTCCAGCAGGCTGCTCAGCCCCGGATCGTCGTCAACGATAAGAATTTTTTCGCCTTCAGCAGTTTGTGCAGTGCTGCTCATTGGATGCTCCCTTTGATCTCGGCACGCATTATGGCGTAGCTGCCGTTATACGCACCGTGTGCATTGTTAGCAGATTTTTCCTATACCGCCAGAAAACCGGCCATTGCACCGGCAACCCGCGATGCCCCCCGAATGCCGTAACGCTGGTTATAATGCGCGGCCTTTTGTGTCAGGCAACATCAGACAGGTACTACAGATGGACACCATTTTTTTTCATGGTGCCGGCAGTAATTGTTCGATTTCACGGGTCAACGGGATACCTTTTGATCCAGGTAGCGGCGCAGGCCAGGCCGCTCAACCAGACTCGCGAAGGCCCTATTTCCGCGCCTGCGAGCCTGCTTTCACAATTTGTCAGGTGGTTTTATGGACAGCATCAACAGCCGCATCGCCGAGGAACTCGGTGTACGCCCACAACAGGTCGAAGCGGCCGTCGCGCTACTCGATGAAGGCTCTACCGTTCCCTTCATCGCCCGTTACCGGAAAGAAGTGACCGGCAGCCTCGACGATACGCAATTGCGTCATCTGGAAGAGCGCCTGCGCTACCTGCGAGAACTCGACGAACGGCGTATCAGCATCCTCGCCAGCATCCAGGAACAGGGCAAGCTGACCCCTGCACTTGAACGCGACATCAAGCTCGCCGACACCAAGACCCGCCTCGAAGACTTGTACCTGCCGTACAAGCAAAAGCGCCGCACCAAGGGCCAGATCGCCCTGGAAGCCGGCCTCGGCGACTTGGCGGATGGCCTGTTCAACGATCCGTCCCTGAGCCCGGAAACCGAAGCCGCGCGTTTCATCGACGCGGGAAAAGGCGTGGCCGATGTGAAGGCAGCCCTCGAAGGCGCCAAGTACATCCTGATGGAACGCTTCGCCGAAGACGCAGGCCTCTTGGAAAAGCTGCGCAACTACCTCAAGCAGGAAGCCACCCTCAGTGCCCGCGTGATTGCCGGCAAGGAAGAGGAAGGCGCCAAGTTCCGCGATTACTTCGAACACGACGAACCGCTCAAAAGCATGCCGTCGCACCGCGCGTTGGCAATTTTCCGTGGCCGCAACGAAGGCATCCTCAGCTCCGCGCTGAAAGTCGGCGACGAACTGCCGGGCACCATGCACCCGTGCGAAGGCATGATCGGCCAGCAATTCGGCATCCAGAACCAGAACCGCGCCGCCGACAAATGGCTGGGCGAAGTGGTGCGCTGGACCTGGAAGGTCAAGCTCTACACCCATCTGGAAACCGACCTGCTGGGCGAGCTGCGCGATGGCGCGGAAACCGAAGCGATCAATGTCTTTGCCCATAACCTGCACGACCTGCTGCTGTCGGCCCCGGCCGGCCCGCGCGCCACCCTGGGTCTCGACCCGGGCCTGCGCACCGGTTGCAAGGTCGCCGTGGTCGACGCCACCGGCAAGCTGCTGGATCACGCCACGGTTTACCCGCACGTGCCACACAACAAGTGGGACCAGACCCTCGCCGTGCTCGCCGCCCTGTGCGCCAAGCACTCGGTGGACCTGATCGCCATCGGCAACGGCACCGCCAGCCGCGAAACCGACAAGCTGGCCGCTGAACTGATCAAGAAATACCCGGCCATGAAAATGACCAAGGTCATGGTTTCCGAGGCCGGCGCATCGGTTTACTCGGCATCGGAGCTGGCTTCCAAGGAATTCCCGGATCTCGACGTATCGATCCGTGGCGCCGTGTCGATTGCCCGTCGCCTGCAAGACCCGCTGGCCGAGCTGGTGAAGATCGATCCGAAATCCATCGGTGTCGGCCAGTACCAGCACGATGTGTCGCAGCTGAAACTGGCCCGTGGCCTGGATGCTGTGGTCGAGGACTGCGTGAACGCCGTTGGCGTCGACGTGAACACTGCTTCCGTGGCGCTGCTGGCACGGATCTCCGGCCTCAACGCGACCCTGGCGCAGAACATCGTCAGCCACCGCGACGAGCACGGCGCGTTCAAGACCCGCGCTGCGCTGAAGAAAGTCGCGCGCCTCGGTGAAAAAACCTTCGAACAGGCCGCCGGTTTCCTGCGCGTGATGAACGGCGACAATCCCCTGGACGCCTCCGCAGTGCACCCGGAAGCCTATCCGCTCGTGCAGCGTATCGCCGCCGAGACTGATCGCGATATTCGTTCGCTGATTGGCGACAGTGGTTTCCTCAAGCGCCTGGACCCGAAAAAATTCACCGACGAAACCTTCGGTTTGCCAACTGTCACCGACATCCTTCAGGAACTGGATAAGCCAGGCCGCGACCCGCGTCCCGAGTTCAAGACCGCCGAGTTCCAGGAAGGCGTCGAAGACCTCAAGGACCTGCAACCGGGCATGATCCTCGAAGGCGTGGTGACCAACGTGACCAACTTCGGTGCTTTCGTCGATATCGGCGTGCATCAGGACGGTTTGGTGCATATCTCTGCGCTTTCGGAGAAGTTCATCAAGGATCCACGCGAAGCGGTAAAGGCCGGTGACGTGGTGAAAGTGAAGGTCATGGAAGTCGACATCCCGCGCAAACGCGTGGGTCTGTCGATGCGCATGAGCGACACCCCGGGCGAGAAAGTCGACGGCGCTCGCGGCGCGCGTCCGGGGTCGGCGCCACGCCAGTCCCAGAACACCGCACCGCGCAAGGAAACCACGGCAGCGGCCCCGAGCAACAACGCCATGGCTTCGCTGTTCGCAAACGCCAAGCAGTTGAAGAAACGCTGATGGACATTCCCGCCGGGCTGACCGAAAGCGCGTTTTTCAAGCTGCTGGGCTGCCGCTTGCACAGTCTGGAAACCGGGGTGGCGCAAGTCGCCCTGGCGCTGGAGCCGGAGCTGCGCAATCGCGGCGGCAAGCTGCACGGCGGGGCCTTGTTCAGCCTGGTGGACATTGCCATGGGGCTGGCCTGTTCCAGCACCCACGGCTTTGACCAGCAGAGCGCGACCATCGAGTGCAAGATCAACTACATCCGCGCCGTCGCCGACGGTGAGGTGATGTGCACGGCGCGGGTGATCCACCCGGGTCGCCGCACATTGGTAGTCGAGGCCGATGTGATGCAGGGCGACAAACTGGTCGCAAAAGCACAAGGCACGTTCGCTGTCCTGTAGATGGATGTCATCGATTTGAGTTAATTTCGTCAGTACGCAACCTGTGGAAGCGGGCCTGTGGCGAGGGGGCTTGCCCCCGTTTGAGTGCGTAGCACTCACAAAATCTTGGAACATCAGAGGTTTTGGGGCTGCTTCGCAGCCCAACGGGGGCAAGCCCCCTCGCCACAGGCCCGCTCCCACATTGATTGCGGCAAGCTCCAAAACCAGGCGAAAACGCCAGTTTTAACTTCACCCTTGTAGACCGTCTTGCCCACCCCCATATTGGGGCGACTGACGCGTGAAGGAATCCAACTTGAGCGAACTTCTCAACCGCCGCCTGGCCCTGCTCGGCGAGCGCGCTAACCTCTCTCTGCTCGAACAGTGCCTTCACGGCATCGAACGTGAATGCCTGCGCGTGACCGACGAAGGTCGCCTGGCGCAAACGCCGCACCCGGAAAGCCTGGGTTCCGCGCTGACCAATGAACAGATCACCACCGACTACTCCGAGTCGCTGCTGGAGTTCATCACTCCAGCCCTGCCCGATCCGGCGGACACGTTGGCGAGCCTGGACAGCATTCACCGCTTTGCCTACAGCAAGCTCGGCAACGAGTACCTGTGGAGCCCATCGATGCCGTGCCCGTTGCCGGCCGAGGAAGACATCCCGATTGCCTATTACGGCACGTCCAATATCGGGCAGCTCAAGTATGTGTACCGCAAGGGCCTGGCCCTGCGTTATGGCAAGACCATGCAGTGCATTGCCGGCATCCACTACAACTTTTCCCTGCCGGAAAAACTCTGGCCGCTGCTCAGGCAGGCCGAGGGTTTTGTCGGCACTGACCGCGACTTTCAGTCGTCGTCCTACATCGCCCTGATCCGTAACTTCCGCCGCTACAGCTGGCTGCTGATGTACCTGTTCGGGGCATCGCCAGCACTGGACGCCGGCTTCCTGCGCGGTCGTTCGCATCAGCTGGAGCAACTGGACCCGCAGACTTTGTACTTGCCTTACGCCACCAGTCTGCGCATGAGCGACCTGGGTTATCAGAGCAGCGCCCAGGCCGGCCTGACGCCGTGCTACAACGATCTGAACAGCTACACCGACAGCCTGCGCAAAGCGGTGGCCACGCCGTATGCACCCTATGTCGAAGTCGGCACCCACCAGGATGGCGAGTGGGTACAGCTCAACACCAACATCCTGCAGATCGAAAACGAGTACTACTCCAACATCCGCCCGAAACGCGTGACCTACACCGGTGAACGCCCGATCCAGGCACTGATGGCCCGGGGTATCCAGTACATTGAAGTGCGCTGCCTGGACATCAATCCGTTCCTGCCGATGGGCATCGACCTCACCGAGTCGCGCTTCCTCGATGCGTTCCTGCTGTACTGCGCGCTCAATGACAGCCCGTTGCTGACCAGCACCAGTTGCGGCAACGCGACCTCCAACTTCCTCAGCGTGGTCAAGGAAGGTCGTCGTCCGGGCCTGCAACTGCAACGGGATGGCCAGCCGGTTGACCTCAAGGAATGGGCCGGCGAGTTGCTGGAGAAAATTGCTCCTCTGGCGGCATTGCTCGACCAGAGCCATGGCGGCGATGCCCACAGCAAGGCGCTGGACGCCCAGATGGCCAAGGTCCTGGACCCGTCCCTGACGCCATCGGCCCAGGTATTGACGGCGATGGCCGAACACAATGAAAGCTTCGCCCAGTTCTCCTTGCGCCAGAGCCAGGCCCATGCCGAGTTCTTCCGCAGCGAGCCGTTGCCGGCTGAGAAACAGGCGAAATTTGAAGAGCGGGCGCGTTCGTCGCTGGCTGAACAGGCTGAGCTGGAACAGAACGAAGTCGGTGATTTCGATGTGTTCGTCGGGGCGTACCAGGCGAGCATATTGGCGATCAGTAACTGATCCTGGAAGGTCCTGCGGACCTATCGCGAGCAAGCTCGCTCCCACAGTGGATTATCGGTGTGACCGCAATCGTGCAAACACCATTGAACCCTGTGGGAGCGAGCTTGCTCCGGGCGGCGTTCCGACGATGACCGCGTAGCGGTCGCTCCTCAAGTTTTCCCCTCATAAGCTAATTCGAAAAAGTTATTTATTTTATAATTCTTAGATCATTTAGTCTCTTTCTCACGCCGACATTCGGTCGCCTGACAAGGAGCTTTCTGATGAAACTGACTTCCCCTCTTCGCTTGCTGGCGGCCGCTTCCTTGGCTACCGCCAGTTTTTTTGCCCAGGCGGCCGACTTCACCGTCGCCTACCAGACCACCGTTGACCCGGCGAAAGTCGCCCAGGCCGACGGCGCCTACGAAAAAGCCACCAAGGCCGATATCAGCTGGCGCAAATTCGATAACGGTGCCGATATCATCGCTGCCATCGCCTCCGGCGACGTGCAGATCGGCTACCTCGGCTCCAGCCCTCTGACCGCCGCCATCACTCGCAAAGTCCCCGTAGAAACCTTCCTCATCGCCACCCAGATCGGCGCCGCTGAAGCCCTGGTCGCCCGCGACGGTTCCGGGATCAAGACCCCGCAAGACCTGATCGGCAAGAAGATCGCCGTGCCGTTTGTATCCACCGGCCACTACAGCCTGCTGGCCGCGCTCAAGCACTGGAACATCGACCCGTCGAAAGTCACCGTTCTCAATCTGGCTCCGCCAGCGATCATTGCCGCCTGGAAACGCGGTGACATCGACGCCACCTACGTGTGGGACCCGGCCCTCGGTGTCGCCAAGGAAACCGGCAAGGTACTGATCACCTCCGGCGAGCTGGCCAAGTTCGGCGCACCGACCTTCGATGCCTGGATCGTGCGCAAGGATTTCGCAGAGAAGCATCCGGAAATCGTCACCGCGTTCGCCAAAGTGACCCTGGACGCCTACGCCGATTACCGCAAAGACCCGCAAGCCTGGCTCGCCAACCAGGGCAACGTCGACAAATTGGTGAAGCTCTCCGGCGCCAAGGCCAGCGACATTCCGTTGCTGCTGCAAGGCAACGTCTACCCGCTGGCGGCTGACCAGGTCATCACCCTCGGCGCACCGACCACCAAAGCCATCACCGACACCGCGGCGTTCCTCAAGGAGCAAGGCAAGGTCGAGGCGGTGCTGCCGGACTACGCACCGTACGTCAGCGCCAAGTTCATCACCCACTGATCGGGAGTCAATGCGATGGCCTTGCTACAGCTGGAGCGCATCAGCGCACAGTACCCCGGCACCCCGGAACCGGTGTTGGCGGATATCTCCCTGAGCCTGGGACCCCGGCAATTGCTGGTCGCCCTTGGCCCGTCCGGCAGTGGCAAGACTTCGCTGTTGAACCTGATTGCCGGTTTCGTCGAACCCAGCGCCGGGCGCATCACCCTCGACGGCGTGCCCGTCAAAGGCCCGAGTGCCGAGCGCGGCGTGGTGTTCCAGGACGACGGTTTGCTGCCGTGGCAGGATGTGTTGGCCAACGTTGGCTTCGGCTTGGAACTGGCCGGCGTCGCCAGGGAAAAACGCGAATTACGTGCTCGTGAAATGCTCTCGCTGGTGGATCTGGCAGGTTTCGACAGTCGCCGCATCTGGCAGCTTTCCGGTGGCCAGAAGCAGCGTGTCGGCCTGGCCCGCGCCCTCGCCGCCGACCCGCGCGTGTTGCTGATGGACGAACCTTTCGGTGCCCTCGACGCCTTCACCCGCGAGCAGATGCAGGAGCTGTTGCTGCAAGTCTGGCAACGCACCGCCAAGCCGGTGTTCCTGATTACCCACGACATCGAAGAAGCCGTGTTCCTCGCCACCGACCTGATTCTGTTGGCGCCCAATCCGGGGCAAATCGTCGAGCGCCTGCCCCTCGATTTCGGTCAGCGTTATGCCGCCGGTGAGTCGGCTCGCTCGATCAAGTCCGACCCGCGTTTTATCGAAACCCGCGAACACGTACTCGCCAAAGTGTTCTCCCAACGCAGCGCCGCCCAGCGGCAGGAGCGCGCATGAGCAGCTACGAAATTCCCGTCGCAGCGATAACGCCAGGCTCAACCGTGATTCCGGCAAGTCGCCGTTTGAGCATTCACTGGATCAGTGTGCTGACACTGGTCGTTCTCGTTTTTATTTGGTGGGCCGTGACGGCGACCGGCTTGATCGAGCCACTGTTTCTGCCGCCGCCCTCCGCCGTACTGCAAAAAGGCTGGCTGCTGGCGACCTCGGGTTACATGGATTCAACCCTGTGGCAGCACCTCGGCGCGAGTCTGAGCCGCATCGGCCTGGGCCTCGGCTTTGCGATTCTCACCGCCGTGCCGGTGGGCATCGCCATCGGCGCCAACCGTATCGCCCGTGGCGTGCTCGACCCGCTGATCGAGTTCTACCGGCCGATTCCGCCACTGGCTTATCTGCCCCTGATCGTGATCTGGTGCGGCATCGGCGAATTGTCGAAAGTGCTGCTGATCTACCTGGCGATCTTCGCCCCGATTGCCATCGCCACCGCCACCGGTGTGCGCACGGTCGACCCGGCCAAATTGCGTGCCGCGCAGTCGCTGGGCGCAACGCGCGCGCAGTTGATTCGCCACGTCATTTTGCCCAGTGCCTTGCCGGATATCCTGACCGGTGTGCGCATTGGCCTCGGAGTGGGTTGGTCGACGCTGGTCGCCGCGGAATTGATCGCCGCCACCAGCGGTCTGGGCTTCATGGTGCAATCGGCCGCGCAGTTTTTGGTCACCGATGTGGTGGTGCTGGGGATTCTGGTGATCGCGCTGATCGCCTTCGCGATGGAACTGGGCCTGCGTGCCCTGCAACGCAAACTGGTGCCGTGGCACGGCCAAAATCACTGACAGTATTCATGTGGGAGCGAGCTTGCTCGCGATGACGGTTGCACATTCAACACCTGTGTCGCCTGACAATCCGCTATCGCGAGCAAGCTCGCTCCCACAAAAAGAGCGGCACACCGGATTGAAGAGAACCACCATGAGCCACCTGACCATCGTCCCCTTAAGCTCCGCCCTCGGTGCGCAAATCAGCGGCGTCGACATCAGCCGGCCGCTGAATCTGGAGCAGCGCGATGCCATTGAGCAGGCGCTGCTCAAGCATCAAGTCCTGTTCTTCCGCGACCAGCCGATCACGCCACAGCAGCAGGCGCGATTCGCCGCGAATTTCGGCGACCTGCACATTCACCCGATCTACCCCAACGTGCCGGAACAGCCGCAGGTGCTGATCCTCGACACCGCCGTCACCGACGTGCGCGATAACGCGATCTGGCACACCGACGTGACCTTTTTGCCAACCCCGGCCATGGGCGCGGTGCTCAGCGCCAAACTGCTGCCGGAGTTTGGCGGCGATACGTTATGGGCCAGTGGGATTGCCGCGTATGAAGCCCTGTCGGCGCCGCTGAAAACTTTGCTCGAAGGCCTGACCGCCACCCACGACTTCACCCGTTCGTTCCCGCTGGAACGCTATGGCAACACGCCCGAGGCGCTGGCCCAGTGGGAAGAAGCACGGCGCAAGAATCCGCCGCTGTCGCACCCGGTGATCCGCACGCACCCGGTGAGTGGGCGCCGCTCGCTGTTCGTCAATGAAGGTTTCACTTCGAAGATCAACGAGCTGTCGGAAACCGAGAGCGAGGCGATTCTGAAGTTCCTGTTCGCCCATTCAACGCGGCCGGAGTTCACCATTCGCTGGCGCTGGCAGCAGGACGACATTGCGTTCTGGGATAACCGCGTGACTCAGCATTACGCGGTGGATGATTACCGGCCGGCGCGGCGGGTCATGCAGCGGGCGACGGTGTTGGGGGATGTGCCGTTCTTTCGCTGAACCCTGATTGCTTGATTGACCGATCTGGCCCCTTCGCGAGCAGGCTCGCTCCCACATTGGATCTGCGTCAAGCACATACCCTGTGGGAGCGAGCCTGCTCGCGATGGGGGCGGAACAGACGCCGACAAATTACTCAGCCGTCGAAGGCTTCTCCCAAAGATTGACCCCGCCCTCCCGGGCAAACCGGTCAATTTCCGCCAGTTCCTCGGCACTGAAACTCAGGTTCTTCAACGCCCCGACATTCTCGACGATCTGCTCCGGCCGGCTCGCGCCAATCAATGCCGACGTGACTCGTGGATCACGCAACGTCCAGGCCAGCGCCAATTGCGCCAGGCTCTGGCCACGACGCTTGGCGATTTCGTTGAGTGCCCGCACCTGGGCAATGTTGGCCTCGGACAAATGCGAGGCCTGCAACGAACCACCGCCCGGACGGTTGACCCGCGCATCCGCCGGCACGCCGTTGAGGTATTTATCGGTCAACAAACCCTGGGCCAGCGGGGTGAAGGCAATCACACCGGTACCAAGTTCGTCAGTGGTGTCCAGCAAGTCTTTTTCCACCCAGCGATTGAGCAGGTTGTAGGCCGGTTGGTGGATCAGCAGCGGCACTTTCCACTCTTTGAGCAACGCCGCCATTTCGCGGGTCTTCACCCCTGAGTACGAAGAGATGCCGATGTACAACGCCTTGCCCTGTTGCACCGCCGTGGCGAGTGCGCTGGCGGTTTCTTCCAGCGGCGTGTCCGCGTCGAAACGGTGGGAGTAGAAGATGTCGACATAATCCACACCCAGGCGTTGCAGGCTCTGGTCGAGGCTGGCCAGTACGTACTTGCGCGAACCGCCGCCCTGACCGTAAGGGCCGGGCCACATGTCCCAACCAGCCTTGCTGGAAATGATCAGTTCGTCGCGGTACTGCTTGAAGTCTTCACGCAGCAAACGGCCGAAGTTGATCTCGGCGCTGCCGTACGGTGGGCCATAGTTGTTGGCCAGGTCGAAATGGTTGATGCCCAGGTCGAATGCCGTGCGCAATAACGCGCGCTGGGTATCGATCGGCGTGCTGTCGCCGAAGTTGTGCCACAGGCCCAACGACAGCGCCGGCAGCACCAGCCCGCTGCGGCCCACGCGGCGGTAAGGGATGGAGTCGTAGCGGTTTTCGGCAGCGGTGTAAGTCATCGAATCCTCTCTTGTCGGTCTTGAATCTGGTCTCGACTGCTTCGCCAGTCGCCCAGCATACGCCCGCACGAACAGCAAAAAACCTGAGACTCGACTAAATGCTGAAACGTTTCACAGAAATTCAATCTGCCCGCAGATTTGAACAAAACAGCGACAGGCTTGCGTGATCTGGGCCGACAGGAACAAAGTCGCCAAAGCAACGAAGAAGCGATAGCTATCGCAAGGATGGAAGAAGCCATGCACACCACGATCATCATCACCTTCGGCCTGGCCTTGCTCGCCCTGATGCTGTTCATCGGCGAGAAAATCGGCTTCAGCCGTCAGACACTGACCTACGGCTTCGTAGTGCTGTGGCTGGCGCTGACGGTGATCAACGGCGCCATCGGCATGGTGAACGCTGGCCAGTCGTTGAGCACGGAACTGGCCATCGGCACGATGGTGTTCAGCATTCCGGTGGCGGCACTGGTGTTGTTCATGGTGCTGAGCGCCGAGAGCTGAAAAGCCCCGGCACCCTGCCCGAAATCAACGCACCAGATGCAGAAACTGCATGTGCCGTTCGTACTGATCGAGGATGTCGTTGATGATCTGCTCCTTGGTGTAACCCACCAGATCGTAGTCCTGGCTGCCCTCGCTCAAATGCACTTCGGCCCGGTGGTAGCGGCGATTGTTGAGTTGCTTGGAACCCATGCCGCCACGGGCAAACGACGGCGTGAAGTAACCGCGCATCTGCACCTGATAAACGAACGAATGTTGATCGCCGTGGCCGATCTCCAGGCTGACGCTGTCAGTCGCCGGATCGGGATGCGTCGCCACATGCAAGCCCTTCTCCCGGAACACGGCAGACACTTCTTCAATCGCCGGGCGCACCATCGTATCGAGAAAGCGATAAACCTCGTCCCGCGAAGGGAAATGCACCGCCTGACTCAAACGTTGCCTCCAGCCGCCCCGCCGTGATCCGGACACCGGTGCCAGTGAATGCATCTGCGCAATCTGCTTCTGCGATTCCAGATAAAACGCCTTGTGCAGCCCCCACATCATCAACAGCAGAATCAACGAGAACGGCAACGAGGTCAGGACTACCGCCGACTTCAACGCATCGATGCTGCCCGAGAACAGCAATGCACTGGTCACCAGCGCAGTCATCGCCCCCCAGAACACCCGCAGCCATTTCGGCCCGTCTTCATCGGGATTGCCGCCCTTGGCGGACAGCGTCGACAGCACCACGGTGCCGGAGTCGGCGGAGGTGACAAAAAACACGAAGCTGATGAACACCGTGACCGCGATGACGGTTTTGCTCCACGGGTAGGTTTCCAGCAGCAGGTACAGCGTCATCGACGGATTATCGATGGCCGACATGCCGAGCGCGCTCATGCCGTGGTTGAGCACTTGATCGATGGCGCTGTTACCGAAAATCGACATCCACGCCAGGGTGAAACCGAGCGGAATCAGCAACACGCCGAAGACGAATTCACGAATCGTCCGGCCACGGGAAATCCGTGCGATGAACAGGCCCACGAACGGCGACCATGCGATCCACCAGGCCCAGTAGAACACCGTCCAGCCGCCCAGCCAGTCGCTGGGCTTGTCGTAGGCGTACAGATCAAAACTCTTCATCGGCAAGGCGCCGAGATAGTCGCCGACGTTCTGGATCAGCGTGTTGAGCAAGTGCTGCGTGGGGCCGGCGAACAATACAAACAGCAACAGCGCACAGGCCAGCAGCATGTTGATGTCGGACATCACCCGCACGCCCTTGTCGACGCCGGATACAGCCACGATGATCGCTGCGCCCATCATCAAGGTGATCAGGCCGACCTGAATCCATTGGGTATGGGCGATGCCAAACAGGTAGTCCAGGCCCGAATTGAGGTGCAACACGCCGAAGCCCATGTCGGCGCCGAGGCCGAACACCGTGGCGATGATGCCGAAGCCGTCTACCGCGTAACCGATGGGGCCGTTGATGCGCTTGCCGATCAGCGGATACAGCGCCGAACGCAGCGCCAGTGGCAGGTTATGCCGGTAGGCAAAGTAAGCCAGCGCCATGCCGACAAAGGCGAACACGCCCCAGCCGTGCAGGCCCCAGTGCAGAAACAGAATCTGCATCGCCTGGCGCGCCGCATCTGCCGTACCAGCCTCGCCTTGGGGCGGTTGCAGCATATGGGTCAGTGGCTCGGACACACAGAAGAAAAACAGAGTGATGCTGATCCCCGCGGCGAACAGCATGCCGGCCCAGGACAAGTAACTGAATTCGGGTTCGTCGTGGTCGGCACCGAGCTTGATCTTGCCGTAGCCGGACAAGGCGGTGACCACCACGAAGACCAGATACAGGGTCATCGCCAGCATGTAATACCAGCCGACCGTGTTGGCCGCCCAGTTTTGCGCCGCCAGCAACCAGGCACCGGCCTGCTCGGGCATGGCGATGACAACGACACCAAACAACAGAATGAAACTCGCCGAGAACCAGAACACCGGCGGATTCATGCGGATCAGACCGCTTGGAGGGATGGACGATGCACTCATGTACGGTGCACCTCGAAGGGGAAAAACGTGGCTGTAGAAATCGGACTCAGCAAAGGCAAGCCTCCTGTTGTGAGCGGGCAGCGAACCGCCGGTTTAACTTGAATGAACGTTCAAGTTAAACATGGATAGGGGGCTAAGGACTAATCGCAGGGCTCGGCGGTGGTGTTCTTACGCTAGCTCAAGGGAGGAAATTTGCTGAAGACCAACAACTCGATTCGGCTTGAAATCCAATCGCGAGCAAGCTCGCTCCCACAGTGGATCCGGGTTGAACACAAAAGCTGTGAACGACAGAAAACCTTGTGGGAGCGAGCTTGCTCGCGATGAGGCCAGACCAGTCAGCGAAGATTCAGGAGACTACTTCTGCGCCCCATCATCATGCTGCAGATTCGCCTGGGTCAGGTTGCTGCCCGCCGGCACGCTGCGGGTCAGCCAGACATTGCCGCCGATGGTCGAGCCCTGACCGATGGTGATCCGCCCGAGAATCGTCGCCCCGGCATAAATCACCACGTCATCCTCGACAATCGGATGCCGTGGCTGACCTTTCTGCAACTGACCGTCTTCGTCCGCCGGGAAGCGCTTGGCGCCCAAAGTCACCGCCTGATAAATCCGCACGCGCTCGCCGATGATCGCGGTTTCGCCGATCACCACGCCGGTCCCGTGGTCGATGAAGAAACTGCGGCCGATCTGCGCGCCGGGGTGAATGTCGATGCCGGTGGCCGAGTGGGCAATTTCCGCACTGATCCGCGCCAGCAACGGCAGCCCGGCGCGGTACAAATGATGGGCCAGGCGATGGTGAATCACCGCCAGAATCCCCGGGTAGCACAACAGCACTTCATCGACACTGCGCGCCGCCGGGTCGCCGTGATAGGCCGCCAGTACGTCGGTGTCCAACAGGCTGCGCAACCCAGGCAAAGCGAGGGCGAAGTCCTGAATGATCTGGATGGTCCGGGCTTCGACCTCGGTATCGGCCTGGGCACTGTGGCGCGCGGCGTAGCGCAATTCGAGCCGCGCCTGGGCCAACAGCGCATTCAGCGCCACATCCAGCGTATGACCGACGTAGAAGTCTTCGCTTTCTTCGCGCAGGTCAACCGGCCCCAGGCGCATCGGGAACAGCGCGCCGCACAGGGCTTCGAGAATCTCCGCCATGGCTGCGCGGGAAGGCAATTCACGACCGCCCTGCTCGCCGCTGGCCCGGCCGTTTTGTGCACGCCACTGCTCACGTGCCGTGCGCAGCTGACTGACGATGGTCTGCAATTGCCAATGGCTGGAACGCTCACTCACGGTAAAAACTCCTCACGGGCGACCGGACTGTCTGGCCGCACTGACGGCGAATACTTTACGGCAAGGCTCGCAAGGCAAATTAAGAACCAATAGTGCTGTGCTCAGTTCGATTGGCTATAAGCGATTGACGGTTGCCCAGGCTTTGGGGCCTGCCTATAGTCCTGAAATCCTCCACGGCCAGTACGGACCCATGATCAAACAACAACTCGCCCGCTTTAACCGCCTCGACCTGCTCGGTCAACCCACCGCCCTGGAAAAACTCGAACGCCTGTCGACCTGGCTGGGCCGCGACGTGTACGTCAAGCGCGATGACCTGACGCCGCTGGCGATGGGCGGCAACAAATTGCGCAAACTCGAGTACCTGGCCGCCGATGCCTTGGCCCAGGGCGCCGACACCTTGATCACGGCAGGCGCGTTGCAATCGAACCACGTACGCCAGACAGCCGCCATTGCCGCCAAGTTGGGTCTGGGCTGCGTAGCCCTTCTGGAAAATCCTCTGGGCACTGACGACAGCAATTACACCGGCAACGGCAACCGGCTGCTGCTCGACCTGTTCGATGCCAAGGTCGAACTGGTGGAAAACCTCGACAACGCCGATGAACAACTGCAAGCCCTGGCTGGCCGACTGCGCAGCAACGGCAAGAAGCCGTACCTGGTACCGATCGGTGGCTCCAATGCCTTGGGCGCCCTGGGTTACGTGCGCGCCGGGCTGGAACTGGCCGAGCAGATCAAGGACACCGGCCTGAAGTTCGCCGCCGTGGTCCTGGCCTCGGGCAGCGCCGGTACCCACAGCGGACTGGCGCTGGCCTTGAGTGAAGTACTGCCGGATCTGCCCGTGATCGGCGTGACGGTTTCGCGCAGCGATGAAGATCAGCGGCCAAAGGTTCAAGGCCTGGCCGAACGCACTGCCGAGCTGCTGGGCGTGAACCTGCCGGACGCTTTCAAAGTCGAGTTGTGGGATGAGTATTTCGCCCCGCGTTATGGCGAGCCGAACGCCGGGACACTGGCGGCGGTGAAGCTGCTGGCGGGCCAGGAAGGCTTGCTGCTGGACCCGGTCTACACTGGCAAGGCCATGGCGGGCTTGCTGGATGGGATCGGCCGTCAGCGTTTCGACGAGGGCCCGATCATCTTCCTGCACACCGGTGGGGCGCCGGCGTTGTTTGCCTATAAGGATTTCCTGTAGGCGATCTTTTCCTATGAAACACATATTCAATTATCGAATAACAAATATGATATTTATTATTTTCTTATCTAACTGTGTCGTCTTATAGTCACGCCGCAGGCGAATTTGTAACGAGACGCATACGCTGCTTTAGTGCAGGATATCGCAGTCGTCAAAATCCCGAATTTGCCAACTTTCCTAAAGCGTCTTCCATAAGAAAACACAGGGGCTTGTCATGAATTTTTCCGCACTACGTCGCAATCTGCTGGTGGGCTCGCTGGGCCTGGCACTGAGCGCCGGCCTGATTGGCCAGGCGGTTGCCGGTGAGCAACTGCAACAAATCAAGGACAAAGGCGTGATCAACGTCGGCCTGGAAGGCACCTACCCACCGTTCAGTTTCGTCGACGCCGACGGCAAACTGGCCGGCTTCGAAGTCGAGTTCTCCGAAGCCCTGGCCAAAGAGCTGGGCGTGAAAGTCAAACTGCAACCGACCAAATGGGAAGGCATCCTCGCCGCCCTGGAATCCAAGCGTCTGGACGCAGTGATCAACCAGGTGACCATCACCGAAGAGCGCAAGAAGAAGTATGACTTCTCCGAGCCCTACACCGTTTCCGGGATTCAGGCACTGGTGCTGACGAAGAAGGCCGCCGAGCTGAACATCAAGTCCGCCGCTGACCTGTCTGGCAAGAAAGTCGGCGTAGGCCTGGGCACCAACTACGAAGAGTGGGTCAAAGCCAATGTGCCGACCGCTGACATCCGCACCTACGAAGATGATCCGACCAAGTTCCAGGACCTGCGTGTCGGCCGTATCGACGCCATTCTGATCGACCGCCTGGCTGCGCTGGAATATGCCAAGAAGGCCAAGGACACCACCGCCGCCGGCGATGCGTTCTCCCGTCAGGAAGCCGGCATTGCCCTGCGCAAAGGCGAGCCTGAACTGCTGGCCGCGGTGAACAAGGCCATCGATAAGCTGCGTGCCGACGGTACGCTGAAAAAGCTGTCGGAAAAATACTTCAGCGCTGACGTCACTCAATAATGGGAGACGCTTTCCAACTCGCACTGGACTCCGTGCCCTTTCTGCTCAAGGGCGCGTACTACACGGTGATCCTCAGCCTGGGCGGGATGTTCTTCGGCCTGGTGATGGGGTTCGGCCTGGCGCTGATGCGCCTGTCGCGCTTCAAACTGGTGAGCTGGATCGCCCGCATGTACGTGTCGTTCTTTCGCGGCACGCCGTTGCTGGTGCAACTGTTCGTGATCTATTACGGCTTGCCGCAATTGGGTCTGGAACTCGATCCGCTGCCGGCGGCCCTGATCGGCTTCTCGCTGAACATGGCCGCCTACGCCTGTGAAATCCTGCGTGCCGCGATCAGCTCCATCGAGCGCGGCCAATGGGAAGCCGCTGCCAGTATCGGCATGACCCGTGCGCAGACCCTGCGCCGGGCCATCCTGCCGCAGGCGATGCGCACCGCATTGCCGCCGCTGGGCAACAGCTTCATTTCGCTGGTCAAGGACACCGCGCTGGCCGCTACCATCCAGGTGCCCGAACTGTTCCGCCAGGCGCAGCTGATCACCGCCCGTACCTTCGAAATCTTCACCATGTATCTTGCCGCCGCACTGATCTACTGGGTCCTGGCCACGGTGCTGTCGCACCTGCAGAACCAGTTGGAAGCGCGGGTCAATCGGCACGACCAGGAGTCCTGACCCGATGATTGTCGTGGAAAAACTGACAAAGCAGTTCAAGGGTCAAGTCGTGCTCAACGGCATCGATCTTGAGGTCAAGGAAGGCGAGGTGGTTGCGATCATCGGCCCTAGCGGTTCGGGCAAGACCACCTTCCTGCGCTGCCTGAACTTTCTGGAAGAGCCCACCAGTGGCCGGATCAAGGTCGGCGATATCGAAGTCGATACCAGCCGTCCCCTGAACCAGCAGCAGAGCCTGGTGCGGCGTTTGCGCCAGCACGTAGGTTTCGTGTTCCAGAACTTCAACCTGTTCCCCCATCGCACGGCGCTGGAAAATGTCATCGAAGGCCCGATCGTGGTCAAGAAAACCCCGCACGCCGACGCCGTTATTCTGGGTAAAAAGCTCTTGGCCAAGGTTGGCCTGGCGGGCAAGGAGGACGCTTACCCGCGCCGCCTCTCCGGAGGCCAGCAACAGCGCGTGGCGATCGCCCGGGCGCTGGCAATGGAGCCGGAAGTGATCCTGTTCGATGAGCCGACCTCGGCCCTCGACCCGGAACTGGTGGGCGAGGTGCTGGCGACCATCCGCGGCCTGGCCGAAGAGAAGCGCACTATGGTGATCGTCACCCACGAAATGGGCTTTGCCCGGGACGTGGCCAACCGTGTGGTGTTTTTCGACAAGGGCGTGATCGTCGAACAAGGCGAAGCAAAGGCGTTGTTTGCCAATCCGAAAGAAGAGCGAACCAAGCAATTCCTGAGCAAGTTCTTGAATAACGGTCACAACTAATAACCCTGCGCAATAACGGTAAACTTCCATGGATGGAAGTGACCACCCCTTCTAAGTACACCTAATTAATACCAAACTAAACCCCTCTATTCGACATGCCTATTTTGTACGTGTGTGCGGTACATATATAGGCACAGCAACAATTAAACAGGGCTGATCCAATCAGATCTTCCTTCGCAAGACAGAGCCGATGACTTGCACATAATTGCCAGTATTCCCCCAGCTTTTAGAAGAAAAGTTCGACGCAAAGGCAGGGTTTATTTACTTGGAACCGTAGGAACTTTCTGAATAACGGCACACATCACTCATCACTAACAAATCTTATTGACACCCGATCTCCCTGACTCTTATCTAGTCTCCACCCAGCGACATTCATCACGCTTGATTCATTATTTCAACTCGAAGTAATGAATGGTTTTTCTGTTCGATTTTCAGTTTTTGATATTCCAGAAACGGACTTCGTTGCAAGACTTCAAGGAGACTTCATGAACAGCACCTCAAACAAATCCGGGCTTGCGGCCCCGACCCTGGCGCAATCCAACAAGACCGGCATCAACGTCACTTGCGCGGCGCACCTGCTGATCGATGTGGCACCCTACCCCGCCATGGACGCAGGTGACCTGATCGAACTGTTCTGGGACAACTGCTACGTGGCCTCCCGCGTGTTGACGGCCTGCGATGTCGGCCAACCGGTGCAGCTGCGTGTGCCTGAAAGTTTTGTCGCCAACGGTACATCGCGCATTCACTACCGGGTCATGCAAGTTGGCCGGGGCCCGGCGGTATCGGCCAGCCGCAACGTGCAGATCAAACTCGACTGCCCCGGCGGCCAACCCTCTGCACTGTGCGGCGATGAAAACCAGTGCCTGGCACCGGTGGGCATTCCCGAGGCGATTTGCCGTCAGGGGGTCAATCCGAGTCAGGTCAAACGCGGTGTTCCCTTGACCATCGAGCCGTACCTGAACATGGCCGTCGACGACGAAATCACCCTGCGCTGGGGTGATGTGCGCATGGATCTGCCACGGCTCAAGCCCGCCGATGTGGGCCAGCCGATCCAGGTCTGGATACCGCCGGCCATCATCCTCGAAGCCGGTGAAGACCTGCGGCTGGAAGTGACGTACTGCATTCTCGACCGGGTGGGTAACAACTCCCGCTGGGCACCGGCTCGCACGCTGAAGATCGGTTGTGCCAGTCCTTATCTGAAAGTCCCGAAGAAACTGCCCCTCGAGGTTGCTGAACCCCGCGAAAAATGATCACAACCCCTGTGGCGAGGGGGCTTGCCCCTGTTGGGGCGCGTAGCGCCCCTGCCCCCTGCAATTGAGTCCATTCAAATAAATCGCGCAGAAAGGTTTTGCGGATGCTTCGCATCCAACGGGGGCAAGCCCCCTCGCCACAGGGATCGCGCTCCCCCAGAACGTCCTTCTATGCATATTCCTAAAAGTTAGTTCATAAAATATTTATACACGTTTAGGGTATATACACCGGACCACCGGACATCCTTGTTTTCATGCGCGGCCACAAGCGGCGCTTCCATAAGATGTGAGGTAGGTATGGTCCGGAACACAATCACCCCAGTGCAGATCGCCAGGGCATTGCGTGCAGCCAAGGAGCGGCACTGATGTCCAGTCTGGCAGATGCAATCGTCCAGAGTGACCTGGACATCGCCCCCCCGTTGTTGCCCGCAAAAGTCTTGAGCAACGATGCTCAAGCTATCAAGGCGGCCCACGAACTGGCGCAAGTCGCCCGTCTGCAAGCAGCCAAACGTGACCGGCAGCGCAAGCTCCCATGGTCTGAAATCGAACAGTTCACCCGCAGCGGCCTGGGCAGCATTTCCATCCCCCGCGAGTACGGTGGCCCGCAGGTTTCGTTCGTCACCCTGGCCGAGGTTTTCGCAATCATTTCCGCGGCAGACCCCGCGCTTGGGCAGATCCCGCAAAACCAGTTCGGCATTCTCAACCTGGTGCTCGGCAGCGCCACCGAAGCACAGAAAAGACAACTGTTCAAAAGCGTCCTCGACGGCTGGCGCATCGGCAATGCCGGGCCGGAACGCGGCACCAAAAACACCCTGGAACTGAAGGCACGCATCACCGCTGACGGCGTCCTCAATGGCCAGAAGTTCTATTCCACCGGCGCACTGTTCGCCCACTGGGTCGCGGTCAAGGCGTTGAACGACGACGGCAAGCAAGTGCTGGCGTTCGTCCGGCGCGGCACACCGGGCTTGCGCATCGTCGATGACTGGTCCGGGTTTGGTCAGCGCACCACCGCCAGCGGCACGATTTTGCTCAACAACGTGCAGGTCGACTCCGAACTGGTGGTGGATAACTGGCGGATCAACGAAACGCCGAACATCCAGGGTGCCGTCTCGCAACTGATTCAAGCGGCCATCGACGCCGGTATCGCCCGAGGCGCCATCGACGACGCCATCGACTTCGTGAAAACCCGCGCCCGACCATGGATCGACGCCAAGGTCGAGCGGGCCAGCGATGACCTGTACGTGATCGCCGATATCGGCAGGTTGAAAATCGAACTGCACGCCGCCGAAGCGCTGCTGCGCAAGGCCGGGCAAGTGCTCGATGACGTGAGCGCCGCACCCTTCACCGCCGAGTCCGCCGCCCGTGCCTCGATTGCCGTGGCCGAAGCCAAAGTGCTGACCACCGAGATTTCGTTGCTGGCCAGCGAAAAGCTGCTCGAACTGGCCGGCAGCCGCGCGACCCTCGCCGAATTCAACCTCGACCGCCACTGGCGCAACGCACGGGTGCACACCCTGCACGATCCGGTGCGGTGGAAGTATCACGCGATCGGCGCCTATCGCCTCAACGGCACGCTGCCTAATCGCCATTCCTGGATCTGACGACCAGAACACTTTTTACCAGCGCTCTGGAGAAACACATGACAAGTTCTCACCCCGTCGCGGTCATCACCAGCGATGAACAAGCCCTGATCGTCGCCAGCGACCTTGCCGAAGACTTCAAGCGCGACAGCGCCACACGCGACCGCGATCGCCGCTTGCCACACCCGGAACTGGAAGTGTTTTCCCGCTCGGGCCTGTGGGGCATCAGCGTGCCGAAGGAATACGGCGGCGCCGGTGTTTCCAACGTCACCCTGGCCAAGGTCATCGCCTTGATCGCCCGGGCCGACGGCTCCCTGGGGCAGATCCCGCAGAACCATTTTTATGCGCTGGAAGTATTGCGGGTGAACGGCAGCCACGAGCAGAAAAAACGCCTGTACGCCGAAGTCTTGGCCGGCCAGCGCTTCGGCAATGCGTTGGCCGAACTGGGCACCAAAACCGCCCACGATCGCGTCACCAGTCTGGCCCGGGACGCCAGCGGCTATCGCATCAATGGCCGCAAGTTCTACGCCACCGGCGCGATCTACGCCCAGCGCATTCCCACTTCGGTGGTGGATGAAAACGGCGTGCAGCAACTGGCGTTCGTCCCGCGCAACAGCAAGGGCCTGAGCGTGATCGACGACTGGAGCGGCTTCGGCCAGCGCACCACCGGCAGTGGTTCGGTGGTGTTCGAAGATGTCTACGTCGCTGCCGAAGATGTGATCCCCTTTCAGAGCGCTTTCGAACGCCCGACCCCGGTCGGCCCGTTGGCGCAGATTCTCCATGCCGCCATCGACACCGGCATCGCCCGCGCCGCCTATGAAGATGCGCTGCACTTCGTGCGCAGCAAGACCCGGCCGTGGATCGACGCCACCCACGAAAAAGCCACGGACGATCCGCTGACCCTCAAGAGCTTCGGCCACCTGAGCATTCGCCTGCACGCCGCCGAGGCACTGCTGGAGCGTGCCGGTGAATACCTCGACCAGGCCCAGGCAAATACGAACGCCGAGACCGTCGCCGTAGCGTCGATTGCCATCGCCGAAGCCCGCGCCCTGAGCACCGAAATCTCCCTGGCCGCCGGCAGCACGCTGTTCGAACTGGCCGGCAGCCAGGCGACCTTGATCGAACACGGCCTCGACCGCCACTGGCGCAACGCCCGGGTGCACACCCTGCACGACCCGGTGCGCTGGAAGTACCACGCCGTCGGCAATTACTACCTCAACGATGAAAACCCGCCATTGCGGGGGACCATTTAATGACCGCCGCGAAAAAGAAAATCCTGCTCAACGCGTTCAACATGAATTGCATCGGGCACATCAACCACGGCCTGTGGACGCATCCGCGCGACACATCCACCCGCTACAACACGATCGAATACTGGACTGAACTGGCGCAACTGCTGGAGCGCGGGCTGTTCGACGGCCTGTTCATCGCCGACATCGTCGGGGTCTACGACGTTTACCAGAACTCGGTGGACGTGCCGTTGAAAGAGTCGATCCAGTTGCCGGTCAACGATCCGCTGCTGCTGGTTTCAGCGATGGCGGCGGTGACGAAAAACCTTGGTTTCGGCCTGACCGCCAACCTCACCTACGAAGCGCCGTATCTGTTCGCCCGCCGCCTGTCGACGCTGGACCACCTGAGCCGTGGGCGGGTCGGCTGGAACATCGTCACCGGCTATCTCGACAGCGCCGCCAAGGCCATGGGCCTGAGCGAACAGGTCGAGCATGACCGCCGCTATGACCAGGCCGACGAATACCTGGAGGTGCTCTACAAACTCCTGGAAGGCAGTTGGGAAAACGGTGCGGTGCTCAACGACCCACGGCAACGGATCTATGCGCAGCCGGACAAAGTGCACAAGGTCGAGCACAAGGGCGAGTTCTATCAGGTCGAGGGTTATCACCTGTGCGAACCCTCGCCCCAGCGCACGCCAGTGCTGTTCCAGGCCGGCAGCTCGGATCGCGGCCTGCTGTTCGCCGGGCGACATGCCGAGTGCGTGTTCATCAGTGGCCAGACCAAGGCGTCGACCAAGGCCCAGGTGGACAAGGTGCGCGCCGCGGCCGCCTCCGCCGGGCGCAATCCCGAGGACATCAAGGTGTTCATGGGGTTGAACGTGATCGTTGGTGCCACCGAAGAGCTGGCCTGGGCCAAACACGCCGAATACCTGAGCTACGCCAGTGCAGAGGCCGGCGTGGCGCACTTTTCGGCGTCCACCGGGATCGATTTTTCCCAATATGAAATCGACGAGCCGATCCAGTACGTGAAGAGCAACGCCATCCAGTCCGCCACCAAACACCTGCAAAACAACGACTGGACCCGACGCAAGCTGCTCGAACAACACGCCCTCGGCGGACGCTACATCACCGTGGTCGGCTCACCGCAGCAAGTGGCGGATGAACTGGAATCCTGGATCGCCGAAACCGGGCTGGATGGCTTCAACCTGACCCGCATCGTCACCCCGGAAAGCTATGTGGATTTCATTGAGCTGGTGATCCCCGAGTTGCAACGGCGGGGCTCGTACAAGACTGCGTACGACGACGGGACCTTGCGCGAGAAGCTCTTTCGCGAAGAGGCGTTTTTGCCTGAGCAACACATTGGCTCGACTTACCGACGCTAAAAGCATCGCGAGCAAGCTCGCTCCCACAGTGGATCTCGGGTGTTCACATAACCCCTGTGGGAGCGAGCTTGCTCGCGATGAGGCCCGAACAGACACCACAAACTTAATGCACTGACTGGATAACTCATCATGAAAAAGCACTATCTCTCCCACCCAGTCAAAGCACTGGCCCTGGCCCTCGGCCTGTTCAGCTCGGTGACCTTCGCCGCCGACGCGCCGCTGAAAATCGGCACCACCGCCGCCTTCGCCATTCCCCTTGAAGCCGCCGTCGAAGAAGCCGGCAAACAAGGCCTGAAAGTCGAGCTGGTGGAGTTCACTGACTGGATCGCGCCGAACGTCAGCCTCGCCGCCGGCGACATCGACGTGAATTACTTCCAGCACATCCCATTCCTGGAAAACGCCAAGGCCGCCTCGGGTTTCGACCTGGTGCCATTCGCGCCGGGGATCATCAACAACGTCGGCCTCTACTCGAAGAAATACAAAAATTTCGATGAACTGCCGCAAGGCGCCAGCGTGGCCATCGCCAACGATCCGATCAACAGCGGTCGCGGCTTACAGCTGCTGGCCAAGGCCGGCTTGATCACCCTCAAGCCCGGCGTCGGCTACAAGGCCACCGAAGAAGACATCGTCGCCAACCCGAAGCACATCAAGATCCTCCAGGTCGAAGCCGTGCAACTGGTACGCGCCTATGACGATGCCGATCTGGTGCAGGGTTACCCGGCCTACATTCGCTTGTCGAAAACCTTCGATGCCGGCTCCGCGCTGCTGTTCGACGGCCTCGATCACAAGGAGTACGTGATTCAGTTCGTGATCCAGCCCAAGAGCAAAACCGACCCGCGCCTGATCAAGTTCGTCGACATCTACCAGCACTCACCGGCCGTTCGCGCGGCACTGGATAAGGCCCACGGCAAGCTCTATCAAGCCGGCTGGGAAAGCTGAGCATGAGTGCCGCCATTCAACGGCGACTGGAGATTCCAGAGCCGCGCCTTTTATCAGAGCATGCTGAACAAACCGAGCTGCATCCCGAGCTCAATCGCGCTCATGTGCGCTTCATCAATCTGGGCAAAACCTACAACGGCCAGCAAGGCCCGGTGGCCGCGTTGCACGGCATCGACCTGGCGATCCAGCGCGGCGAAGTGTTCGGCATCATCGGCCGCAGCGGCGCCGGCAAGTCGTCGCTGATCCGCACCATCAACCGCCTGGAACAGCCGAGCAGTGGGCGGGTGCTGATCGATCAGGTGGACATCGGCGAGTTCGACGAAGACCGCCTGGTGGCGCTGCGACGGCGCATCGGCATGATCTTCCAGCACTTCAACCTGATGTCGGCCAAGACCGTTTGGCAGAACGTCGAGTTGCCGCTGAAAGTCGCCGGCGTGCCCAAGGAACAACGCGAGCAGAAGGTCCGTGAACTGTTGGAGCTGGTGGGCTTGCAGGCCAAGCACAAGGCTTACCCGGCGCAGTTGTCCGGCGGACAGAAACAGCGCGTGGGCATTGCCCGGGCGCTGGTGCATGACCCGGAAGTTCTGCTGTGCGACGAAGCCACTTCGGCGCTCGACCCGGAGACCACGCAGTCGATCCTCGGCCTGCTGCGCGAGATCAATCAACGCTTGGGGCTGACGATTGTGCTGATCACCCACGAGATGGCGGTGATCCGTGAGATCTGTGATCGCGTGGTCGTGCTCGAACACGGGCGCATCGTCGAGCAAGGGCCGGTGTGGGAAGTGTTCGGCAATCCGCAGCACGAGGTCAGCAAGACATTGCTGGCGCCGTTGCAACACGCATTGCCCAAAGAGCTGCAAAACCGTTTGCAGGCGCAGCCAAAGTCCTCGGACGCAGCCGTGGTCCTGCGCCTGCAGTTCACTGGCAGCCAACGCGACGAACCGGACCTGGCGGCACTGTTCAGCGCCCTCGGCGGCCGTGTGCGATTGCTGCAAGGCGGCGTGGAACGGATTCAGGGCCATGCCCTCGGGCAACTGCTGCTGGCAGTGACCGGTTCGACTCTCGGTACCGAAGAGTTGCGTCAACGCGCCTCCCATTGGGCGCAACAGGTGGAGATATTGGGCTATGTGGTTTGATCGCTTGCTGCAAGGCTTCATCGACACGTTCCTGATGGTCGGCGTGTCGTCGTTGATCGCACTGTTGGCGGGCATTCCGCTGGCGGTCATTCTCGTCACCAGCTCCAGGGGCGGCATCTACGAAGCGCCAGCGCTGAACCGTGCTTTGGGCGCATTCGTGAATTTATTCCGCTCAGTCCCGTTTTTGATTCTGATGGTGGCGCTGATTCCGTTCACCCGATTGATCGTCGGTACCACCTATGGCGTATGGGCGGCCGTGGTGCCGTTGACCATCGCGGCTACACCGTTCTTTGCGCGCATTGCCGAGGTCAGCTTGCGCGAGGTCGATCATGGATTGATCGAAGCGGCACAAGCCATGGGCTGCCGGCGTTGGCACATCGTCTGGCACGTGTTGTTGCCGGAAGCGCTGCCGGGGATTGTTGGCGGGTTCACCATCACCCTGGTGACCATGATCAACTCGTCGGCCATGGCCGGGGCGATTGGCGCCGGTGGACTGGGGGACATTGCGTATCGGTATGGGTATCAGCGGTTTGATAGCCAGATCATGTTGACGGTGATTGTGCTGCTGGTGGCGTTGGTGGCGGTGATTCAGTTGGGTGGGGATCGGTTGGCGCGGGGGGTGAACAAGCGCTAGCCCTGTAGGAGCGAGCCTGCTCGCGATGGAGGTCAACGATAACGCGGGAAACCAGATTCCCCGTGGCGCCCTCAGGTTTTTCGCGAGCAAGCTCGCTCCTACACGAGTGGCGATCTTGATGATATTTCGTACAGGAAAATCAGCGGTTTTGCAGGCCCGTTCCCTTTCTTTTGCAGGACATTTCCTAGATCATTTCGCTCGCTTGCGCCTGCCGAATTCCGTGGCTAGTCTCGGTCCGTCACTGCTCATCAGTGATCGGGTTTAGTCGCCCGGATTTTACCAGGCGTACAGCGCCACCTCATGTCAGGTGTTTTTTATTACCTGAAAGTTATGGTGGCTGTGCGCAGGGCACCCTTGGGTGCGCCGGGTTTCCTGGTGACCGGTCGACTAACCTGCGTGCAGCCGCCACCCCTGTTCGTTTAGTCGCGATATCGGTTGGCTCCCATTAGCACTAGGAGTTTTACCAATGAAGAAACCCGTACCCGATCCGCCTCCCGAAAACCCTACCAACGAAACCGTCACCGACGATTTGCTCAGAGATCGTTCCGCGCTTTACCGAGCCATTGATTTCCACCTCACCGGCAAGCAACCCGCACCAACCGATGAAATGCGCTTCTACAACGTCAGCAAGGACGTGAGTTTTGAAGACACCCAGCTCTATGTCGCCGACCTGCTGCGCTGTGCGTCGGTCACGGCGTATCAGTGTGGCGATCAACTCGAGGGCGCCGACCGGGCGATGGTGTACTCGATCTGGCATTTGCTGGAGATTGCCAAGGCGATGGTGGATCACTCCATTGAGTGTCTGGGGATGAAACAGGGCTGAGTCTGATCTTAATCATTGGCCTTCAGTGCCACCGCCATCGCGAGCAAGCTCGCTCACACAGTGGAACGGTGTTGAACACAAATTTTGTGGCCAACCCAAAACCCTGTGGGAGCGAGCTTGCTCGCGATAGGCTGCGCAGCAGCCTCAAGCCTCTTGGCGTATATTCAGACGATCCCACTTGCCTGCGCAGCCGACCATGAAGCAAACACCCGACGACCTCGAACAGATCACCTCCACGACCCTCGGTCATTACAACGCGGTCGCCGAGGACTTTCGTGAAGGCACGCGCGACCACGACGTCAGCCAGAACATCGATGCCCTGCTGCGGCATATTCAGGGCGAGGCGCCTTTCGACATTCTCGACTTCGGCTGTGGACCGGGACGTGATCTGCAAACCTTCACCCGCATGGGCCACAAGGCGGTCGGCCTCGACGGTTCGGAAAAACTCGCGCAGATGGCCCGTGAGGACAGCGGGTGCGAGGTGTGGCAGCAGGACTTCCTGAAGCTTGATCTGCCGGCCGAGCGTTTCGACGGGATATTTGCCAATGCGGTGCTGTTTCATGTTCCTCGTCAGGAATTGCCTCGGGTGTTGAAGCAACTGCGCGCGGCGCTGAAACCGGGTGGGGTGTTGTTCAGTTCCAATCCCCGTGGCGAGAATCAGGAAGGCTGGAACGGGGCGCGTTATGGGTCGTATCACGACCTGGCGGCCTGGCAGCAATTGTTGACCGAGGCGGGGTTTGTGGAGCTGGAGCATTACTACCGGCCGGCCGGGCTGCCGCGGGAGCAGCAGCCTTGGTTGGCGAGTGTCTGGCGTAAGGCTGTGTAGTCCATTCGGACGCCATCGCGAGCAAGCTCGCTCCCACATTGGATCTCGGGCGTTCACATAACCCCTGTGGGAGCGAGCTTGCTCGCGATGAGCGCGAAGCGCTCGCTTTACTGCACCTCTTTCTTCGGCTCGCGAATCTTGTACCAGGCCACATACAGCGCCGGCAAAAACAACAGCGTCAGCAAGGTGGCGATGACGATCCCGCCGATCATTGCGTAGGCCATCGGCCCCCAGAACACTTCCCGGGCAATCGGGATCATCCCCATGCTCGCCGCCGCCGCGGTCAACAGGATCGGCCGACGTCGATGTTCGGTGGCCTGCACCACCGCATCCCACGGCGCATAGCCCTTCTGCTCGTATTCCTCGATCTGGGTCACCAGGATCACCGAGTTACGAATGATGATACCAATCAGCGCCAGAATCCCGAGGATCGCCACGAAGCCCATCGGCGTGCCCGTCGGCACCAGCGCGATCACCACGCCGATCAGCCCCAGCGGCGCGACGCTGGCCACCAGGAACAGCTTCTGCACGCTGTGCAGCTGGATCATCAGGAAGGTCGCCATCAAGAACAGCATCAGCGGCACGACCTTGGCAATCGGTCCCTGGGCCTTGCCGCTTTCCTCCACCGTACCACCGGTGGCGACCTTGTAACCCGCGGGTAATTTGGCTGCGAAAGCATCGATGGACGGCTTGAGGATTTTCACCAGGTCGGTCGGCTGGATCTCGTCGCGTATTGCTGCCTTGATGGTGATGGTCGGCAAGCGATCCCTACGCCATACCAACGGCTGCTCCAGTTCGTAACGCACCGTGGCGAACGCCAGCAACGGAATCGACGTGCCGCCAGGCGTGACGATCTGCAGGTTCTGCAGGGTTTCCGGCGTACCGCGCTCGGAATCCACCGCGCGACCGACCACGTTGATCAGATAGATGTCGTCGTCGACCTGGGTCACCGCCTGGCCGCTGACGATGCCGTTCATCAGGTTGGCCACATCCTCGGAAGACAGCCCCAATTGCCGCGCCTTGTCCTGGGCGATGTCGATGCGCAGGACTTTGCCCGGTTCGTTCCAGTCGTAGATGATCTCGCCAACGTGCGGGTTCTTGTCCAGCTCGGTGGCCAGGTCGATGGCATGGCGGCGCACCTGATCGACGTCTTTGCCGCTGACCCGGTACTGGATCGGACGCCCTACCGGCGGGCCCATTTCCAGTGCCTGGACATAACTGCCGATGCCGACGAAGTCGTTGCGCAAGCGCTCGCGAAGCTTCTGCATCATGGCCTCGCGGGTATGGCCTTTGCTGACGATCACCAACTGCGCGTAGAACGGGTTTTGCAGTTGCTGGTCCAGTGGCAGGTAGAAGCGGATGGCACCCTGACCGACATAGGTGCTCCAGCGCACGATGTCCGGATCGTCCTTGAGCGTGGCTTCGAGACGATCGACCGCCCGACGGGTTTCGTCGAGCGAGGCGTTTTGCGGAAGGTTCAGGTCCACCAGGATTTCCGGACGATCCGAAGACGGGAAGAACTGATTCTGCACAAAACGCATGCTGAACACCGCCAGTACAAAGCACAGCACGGTGATGCCAATGGCCCACCAGCGATTGCGCATGCACCACAGCAGCCCGCCGTTGAACGCCTTGCCGATGCGCCCGGGTTCGCCTTCGTGGGGTTTCACGTTGGTGCTGAGGATGTGCACGCCGATCACCGGCGCAAACAGCACCGCCACCACCCACGACACCAGCATCGCACAGGCAATCACCGCAAACAGGGTGTAGGTGTATTCACCGGCGGAGCTGGCGTTCAAGCCGATCGGCACGAAGCCCGCCACGGTCACCAGCGTGCCGGTGAGCATCGGGAACGCCGTGGAGGTGTAGGCGAAGGTCGCCGCCTGCTCCTTGGTCTCGCCCAATTCCAGACGGGTGACCATCATTTCCACGGTGATCATCGCATCGTCCACCAGCAGGCCGAGGGCGATGATCAGTGCCCCGAGGGAAATCCGCTGCATGGTGATGCCGCTGTACTCCATGAACACGAACACCATCGCCAGTACCAACGGGATCGAGCACGCCACCACCAGCCCGGCGCGCACACCGAGGCTGACGAAGCTGACCAGCAGCACGATCACCACCGCTTCAAACAACGCGCTGGTAAAGCCGCCGACGGCTTCCTCCACCACCACGGCCTGGTCGGAGACGTTGTAAATGCCGACACCGACCGGCAGGTCGGCGGTCAACTCGTCGATACGGGTGTGCAAAGCCTTGCCGAATGCCTGGACGTTGCCACCCTTCTGCATGGCGATCGCCAGGCCGATGGCCTGCTTGCCGTTGTAGCGGAATTCCGGCGAGGCCGGATCGACGTAGCCACGGCTGATTTCGGCAATGTCGGCCAGACGATAGTAGCGGTCGTTGAGCTTGAGGTTGACCTCGGCCAGGTCTTTCTCCGAAGCGAACTTCCCTGAAGTGCGCACCGATATCCGCTCCGGCCCGGCCTCGATGACACCCGCCGGGGTCACGGCGTTCTGGGTTTGCAGGCTCTGCACCACCTGACGCTCATCGATGCCCAGCGCTGCGAGTTTGCGCGTGGAGAAGTTCAGGTACAGCACTTCGTCCTGCTGGCCGACCATTTCGATCTTGCCCAGCCCCGGCACACCGCGAATTTCCATGCGCGCCTGTTCCACGTAGTCGCGCAACTGACGCAGCGTCAGGCCGTCGGCGGTGAAGGCGTAGATCGAGCCGAAGACGTCACCGAACTCATCGTTGAATGACGGCCCCTGTATGCCTTGCGGGAACTGGTATTTGATGTCGTTGATCTTCTTGCGAACCTGGTACCAGATCTGCGGGATGTCCTTGGCATTGGTGGTGTCGCGCAGGTACACGTACACCGTCGATTCACCGGGGCGCGTGTAGCTTTTCACGTAGTCGAGGGAGTCGAGCTCTTCGAGCTTTTTCTCGATCCGGTCGGTGATCTGCTTGAGGGTTTCCTCCTGGGTCGCCCCCGGCCATTTGCTCTGGATCACCATGGTTTTGATGGTGAACGAAGGGTCTTCTTCGCGTCCCAGGTTGAAGTACGAGAACACACCCATCAGCAACGCAACGAACATCAGATACCAGATGAACGACTGATGCTTGAGGGCCCATTCCGAGAGGTTGAAAGGCCCTTTCATTGACTGTCCTCGTCGATTTTCACTTGTTGCCCCGGTTTGAGGCTGTTCACACCGGCACTGACCACTCGCTCGCCGTTCTTCACGCCGTCGGCCAGCACTACAGTGCTGTCGGTGCGGCTGATCACGGTGACGTCACGGGGGGAGACGGTTTTACTCTGTGCATCGATCACCCAGATGCGTGGCTTGCCATCGACCTCCTGCAGCGCAGTGACAGGCAACTCGATGCGCGGCTTGATCGCCGAGCTCAGGGTGACGCTGATGGCCGTACCCAAGCGAAAGCCTGGTGGTGTTTCGGCCAGGGTCAGGCGGGCGCGACGGGTGCGTGTGGCGCTTTGGGCCTGCGGTTCGATTTCACGGATGATGGCGGTGGTGTTGATGCTCGGATCGAGTTGCGCGGCGACCAGGAACACCACATCGCTGGGCAGTTGATCGACCAGGGTATCGGGCAGGTCGATTACCGCTTCCTTGATGTCCGGCTGCGCCAGGGTCACCACTTGCTGACCGGCCGTGACCACTTGCCCGGCCTCGGCGCTCCACGCGGTGACTACGGCTTTATGGTCGGCGCGCAACTCGGTGTAGTCCAACTGGTCCTTGCTCTGGTTAACGGCCGCCCGGGCCTGATCGAGGGAGGCCTGGGTGGTTTTCAGGTCCGTGTTGGCCTCATCGAGTTGCGCTTGCGCGCCGACCCCGCGGTCAAACAAGGCTTGCTGACGCTGGGCAGTGGCCTTGGCGTTGATCAGCTGCGCCTGGATTTTCGCCAGATCGCCCTGGGCCGAGCGCAATTGGTTCTGCTGATCTGCAGGATCGAGGGTGGCGAGCAATGTGCCCTTCTCGACCTCGGCGCCGACATCGACGTTACGACTGGCGATTCGCCCGCCCACGCGGAACCCGGTATTGCTTTCATAGCGTGCCTGGATACTGCCGGCGAAGCGACCCAGGTCCTCTTCGCTCAAGGCCTGGACCTTGATCGACAGCACCGGCCGTACTGGCGCCGGCGGCGGTTCGTTTTTGGAGCAGGCGCTCAGCACCAGCCCGATGGACAACGCCCATAAAGGCTTCATGGCTTGGCTCCCCACGTCAGGTCCTTGTAAGTGTCTTCGGCAATCTCGACTTCCATGTCCGGGTGCAACAGTTGCCCGCCAGCGATGATGACTTTGTCCCCGTCCTTCAACCCGCCACTGACGATGACCTTGCCCGTCAGGTAGCGGCTGACCGTCACCGAATGCAATTGTGCCTTGCCCTTGTCGTCGACAATCCAGACAGCGGGATTGCTGATGTTTTTGGTCAGCGCCGACCACGGCAACTCGATGACCGACTTGCCCGACCCCTTGGCCGTGGCACTCACCACCGAGCCCAATTGCATGCCGTCGGGCAGGCTGTCCAGACCGACCTTGACCTGCACGGTGCCGGATTGCGCCGACACCGACGGGGTGATTTCACGTACGGTGCCAGTGGTCTTGATCGCAGGGTTGTCGAGCAGACTCAGGACGATGGTTTCATCCTTCGGCTTCTCGGCCAGCAGCGATTCATAAACGTTGAACACCGCATCACGGTCGCCGTCCCGGGCCAGGCTGAAGATCGGCATCGTCGCCTGCACCACCTGGCCGACTTCCGCCTGACGCTCGGTAATGATCCCCGGCGCATCGGCAATCAGCGCCGTATAGCTCAACTGATCCCGGGCATTGGCCAACTGCGCCTGGGCTGCGCTCAGAGCGCTCTGGCTGCTGTGCAAGGCGGCCTCAGCAGAGTCGTATTCGCTCTGGCTGGTGTAGCCCTTGGGCAAGAGTTTTTGCTGACGTACGAACGCCTGCGCGCTCTGCTTCACCCGCGCCTGTTCGGCGACCACTTGTGCCTGGGCCGAGTCGACATTGGTCTGTAGATCCTTGGGGTCGAGCCGGGCGAGCACTTGCTTGGCGGTCACACGATCACCGACGTCAACCGAGCGCTGGATGATCTTGCCACCGACGCGGAAAGACAACTCCGTCTGTACCCGCGCCTGGATATCACCGGTGAGGGTGACCGAGGCCGCGTAATCCGCTGGTTTGACGACCTGCACGAACACCCGTGGCAGGTACTCCTGCACGGGCTTTTTTTCCTCGCAAGCCGTTAGCAGGGTGACGACACTCAAGGCCATGACTACTTTCAATCCGGGAACCGCCATGCAAACTCCTTGGCCTTTTTTATGGACAACTCGACAGAGAGCTTAGAACAGGATTCCAACCGCGCACGCTCCCTTTATGAAGAAACAATTCATAACGTTTTCCCTCAAAAACACGTGTCATAGACGCCTGCACGTACCTGAAAATGAGCCCGCTCGATCTCGCCTCAGGAACCTATATGCTCAAGACCCTCGCGGTGGCCAATTACCGTTCGATCAACAAATTGGTGATCCCGCTGGGCCGGCTGAATCTGATCACCGGCCCTAATGGCAGCGGTAAATCCAACCTTTACCGTGCGCTGCGCCTGCTGGCGGAAACCGCTCAGGGCGGCGTAGTCAATGCGCTGGCCCGTGAAGGCGGGCTGAATTCGACCTTCTGGGCGGGCCCGGAAACCATCACCCGGCGTATGCAAAACGGTGAAGTGCCGATTGAAGCCAGCGTTCGACGGGGCGTCAAACGCCTGCGCCTGGGATTCGCCGGTGACGATTTCAGCTACTCGATTGCCCTCGGGCTGCCCGAGCCGAGCCAGTCAACGTTCTCCCTCGACCCGGAGATCAAAAAGGAATGCATCTGGTCCGGACCGCTCTACCGCCCCGCCAGCCTGCTGGTGGATCGCGACGGACCGATGATCCGCGCCCGCGTCGGTCGCGGTTGGGAAGTGTTGGCCCAGCACACGCCGATTTTCGACAGCCTGTTCGACCAGGTCGGCAGTTTTCGCACCTCGCCGGAAGTCTTGCAGATGCGCGAGTTCATCCGCCGCTGGCGCTTTTACGATCACTTTCGCAGCGACGCCGACGCCCCGGTGCGCCAGCCGCAACTGGGCACCCGCACGCCGGTGCTGCACCACGACGGACGCGACCTGGCGGCGGCCTTGCAAACGATCATCGAAATCGGCGATCCCGAGGCATTGCGAGCCGCGATCAGCGACGCGTTTCCCGGCGCCAGGCTGGCCATCGAACCGCTGTCGGGCGGGCGCTTCGCCATCGAGTTTCATCAGGAGGGGTTGTTGCGGCCGTTGTCGGCGGCGGAGTTGTCGGACGGGACGTTGCGCTATTTGCTGCTGGTCGCCGCACTGCTGACACCACGGCCGCCGACACTGATGGTGTTGAACGAGCCGGAAACCAGCCTGCATCCGGATCTGCTGCCGGCGCTGGCGCGCTTGATCATCCGCGCCTGCGGGCAGTGCCAGGTGTGGGTGGTGTCCCATGCCCGGCGCTTGATTTCGGCATTGCAGCAAGACCCCGACTGCAACTGCATCGTGCTGGAAAAAAATCTTGGCCAGACCGCAATTGTCGGCCAGCGCATGCTGGATGAACCGGCATGGTATTGGCCGGATTGAACGGCGCTTGATTTGCCGGGACGATGGAGGACGTCTATTTTCCCTTGCGCCGTAGGAAGGATCTTTTTTTCGAAACACAGCTCCAGGGACGCACCCATTTTGGCCAGACTTGCGGCCAAACCTCACAAGGACGAGAACATGACAGACGAACCAACGCCGCAACGGCTGGATCCGCAGGACATTCTGAAATTATTGATGGCGTTGCGCAGGGCCTTGAAGGCCGGGCCGACCTGAGTAACTCCAGAGTCAAAAGGCTCTTTGTGGCGAGGGGGCTTGTCGGACCGCCGCATCGCCACAAAAGCGTCCTCGCCACTGGTAAACCAACACACATAAAAAAACGCCGACGCTAAATCAGCCGTCGGCGTTTGAAACCTTAAAGGGGTTTGCTTCGCGAATCAGAACGCCGGCAGTACCGCGCCGCTGTACTTCTTCTCGATGAATGCTTTCACTTCCGGGCTGGTCAGGGCCTTGGCCAGTTTCTGGATGGCAACGCTGTCCTTGTTGTCCGGACGGGCCACCAGGTAGTTCACGTAAGGCGAATCAGCACCTTCAATGATCAGCGCGTCTTTCGCCGGGTTCAGGCCCGCTTCCAGTGCGTAGTTGGTGTTGATCATGTCCAGGTCGACCTGATCCAGCACACGCGGCAACATGGCCGACTCAAGCTCCTTGAACTTGAAGTTGTGCGGGTTCTTGGCGATGTCTTTCGGCGTCGACACGGCGTTATTCGGGTCTTTCAACTCGATCAGGCCAGCCTTCTGCAGCAGGATCAGGGCTCGGCCGCTATTGCTGCCTTCGTTCGGGATGGCGATGGTCGCGCCATCTTTGAGCTCAGCCAGGGTTTTGACTTTCTTCGAGTAGCCGCCGAAAGGTTCAACGTGCACGCCAATCACGGTTTCCAGGTGAGTGCCTTTACCTTCGTTGAAGCTCTTCAGGTACGGCAGGGTCTGGAAGTAGTTGGCGTCCAGACGCTTCTGGTCGACCTGCACGTTCGGCTGAACATAGTCGGTGAAGACTTTGATTTCCAGGTCCACGCCTTCTTTGGCGAGGGTTGGCTTGATCAGCTCGAGAATCTCGGCGTGTGGGACCGGGGTCGCGGCAACCACCAGTTTCTCGCCAGCCTGGGCCAGGCCTGCCGTCAGGGCAGCCGCCAGTGCGGTGAACAACAGAACCTTTTTCATGCAGTGTCCTTATCGAAAATCACAGTCGCTTGTGGCGACGGCTTGAAAACGAGAGTGCCAGTGAAGTGCTATCGCTGGCGTGAAGCGGACAATACCGGGATTTTTTATTCCCGAACAATAACTTTTATTCTGATTGATATTCCATTTTTAAAGCATGCAAATCTCTGGTCATCATTGCTCAAGTGCCACGCAGCGTGGCGATCCGCTCGCCAATCTCATGGGCGAATGACTCCAGAGCGTCCACTGCATCGCTTCGAAACTTCTGGGCACTGAAATCCTCAGCCAGTGATGGCCAATGATCTTGAAGAAATTCATCGACTTTGGCGGCGTACTTTTGCGAATTCGCGACCATGAACGCTGATGTAGAAGCGATACTCACCCCACTGGTTACCGTTTTTCCCGTCAACACTTTGTTGAGCCGGCCCTGCAATTTGACGGTACTTCTCGATGCCTCATTTGCCGTGAAAACAGCGCCGTATAGACGCTGCCCCACCGCCACGCGCGCGCCCCCTCGCTGTGCAGTCACCACGTCCGCCAGGGAGCCCACACTTTTCGTCAACGCAAAGCCAATGCCTTTACTGCCAATTTTTGCAACCGCGGTGGCCCCGAGAGACACCACTCCCAACGCTATCGACGAATAGGTCAATAGCTGGGCGCCAACGGTATCCGGGGCCAGCTCATCGACAACCGCGGAGGCGATTGAAACCGTCGCGGAAATGATTTCCAGTGTTAAAAAGGCGAAGGCATTAGCCGAGATCGGCACGAGTGGTGCGGTTGCGCCCATGGTAACGACTGTCAGGGCAATCGCGGCGGCAGCCAGGGCGGCGGTCACACCGATTTTCACCCACCCCAAGGTCGAGATATGCCCGGTGGGATCCTTGAGATTGACCGGATCTCCCAGACAATAGGCATAGGCATTGATGCCGCCATCCTCAAAGGGGCTCCAACTGTCGGGGCTGTGGAATCGCATCAATCGGGGGTTGTAGGCCCGATACCCCCTGCCGAGCAGATAGCACCCGGTTGACGGGTCCAGTCGCTCACCCTGAAACCCCAGCAGGGCGCCAAGCCCGCTCGATGCGGGGCGATCACCATAAGGAAGACAAGACAAAACAGATTCGTCTTGAGATCCAAGGCGCGCAAGGGCCGTGCCCTGACCATCCGTGACAAACAAGACAACGTCGTCACCTTGCTGCTCGGCCAAGGACTCCCCGTCGCCTGACAACAGACTGCGTCGGTGCTGACCCGCCACTTCGCTGCACAGCGCATGCTCGTTATAGAAAAGCCTGATCAACTCTCCGGATTCGGCAGCCACCGCATGCAATTGATCTGCGCCGTCGAATTGATAATGCGCACCACCGCCAGCGCTGGCCACACTTTCGAGCCGACCCAGAGTGTCATACTTAAACGTGCGCCCTTGGTTATCGTTGAGCAGATTACCGTTGGCATCGTATTCGAAGCTCACTTTCCCGGGCTGATAGTGCGCGTGACTGTGAGTCAGTGAACTCAACTGGGTTTTGTCAGGACGATCGTAGAAAAACGTGCAGAGGTTCTCCTCCCCATCGAACCCCGTACACACCGTCAACAGGTTATCGAGGCAGTCGTAGGTGAATTTCTGAAAATCAATGCGTTTTCCCCAGGCATCGGTCGGTGCCTGCGTGCCTGCACAGTCATAGCGCTTCAGGCGCCCGCGACAGTCGTAGGCGAAGGTTTCTGTACGTGATTGCGCACCGGACACCAACGATCGCTGTTGAAGTTTGTCATCGGCCCCGAACACTTGAAGGATTTCCAGGTGAGATCCGTCGCCGAACTGCGAAATACGCTGGATCTCACGACCGAACTCATCGTGAATCAAGGTGGTCGTCAGCGAACGTTTCGAGGCGGTGTCCTCGACACTCAATGTCTGCAACTGACCCTGGGCACCGTAGGTGTACTTCGCCAGAACCGGTCCCTGCTTAATTTCTATGGGCCGCGCCGCAGCGTCATGGATATAAGTAGTTTCTACACCATTAACATCGGTAAAGCTGATGGGCAGCCCATTCAATGAACGGGTAGTGGCAGTGCCGAAGCGGCCTTCGCTGGAGATCCACTCCTGGGACTTCTCTTTGCCCGACCTGGCGTACTCAACCCGGCGCTGGATGGCAGGGCTGGAGGTTTCGACGAGTTGCCCGGTCAATGGATCAAATCGATATCTGGCTGATTGAGCGTGGCTGCCCATCCGCGCGGTCACTGCCCCGTTGAGCTTGGGATCAAGGGTGAACCTGAAAATGTCGCCCGCCGCCGTCACTTGCTGCAAAGCTTGAGCGCCACCACCCTCATAGCTCCTTGTTTCGGTTCTGCCGCCGACGGTCGTACGGGTGACACGCAACAAACCGTCATAAGCCCGGGTGCCCAACACGTAGTCATTGGCACTGATTTCGATCGGATGATCACCCGTGCTCAGAGGGTCATACTTTTTTTTTATCGAAGTGCCATCCGGCAGAATCGTCTCGATCAGACGACCGAAAAGGTCATAACGCAAGCGCGTTTCGAATCCTGCCTCGTTGGTTTGCGTCAGGCAACGCCCAAGTCCGTCATAGGTAAAAGTCGCGGTAATAGTGACCACACCTTCGGAATCGATGCGTTCTTCCCGATCTGGCTTACCGAACACGTTCAATACGGAACGGGTTTTTCCGGCGCCGTCGCACCAGCATGTTCGAGTCAATGAAACCGGATCAAACACATCGTTCACCGCGACACCATCAGGACCTACCGTTCTGCATACGCGCCCCCAGCCGTCGTGGCTGTAGGTCGTGGTTGACGCAGTGGCCGTGCCCTCGAACCAATCCTGGCTGACTTCGCTCACCAGTCGACCAAAATTGTCGTAGTGGGCCTCATAGCTCAGACGCAATGGCCTGTCGGGTGAATCGACATCCTGAACTTTGACTTTGGTCGTGCGCCCGACCCCGTCGAGCCAAACCTTGCTCAGCACACCCCGTATGCTGGTGATGCCGATGGTCGCGCCGTCCTCTGGCTGGCTTTCACCGTAGAATTCGGTGATGCGTGACACGATATCCGTTCCATCGAATGCCGCTGTCTCGCGAACAACACGGTTCAGATTGTCGTACTCCTTCAACAACTCATTACCGCCCCCATCCCGAGCCTTGACTTCCTGCCCGATAAATCGGTCATGCCAGACTTTGCGATCATGCCTTTCGCTACCCACGTACAATTGCTGAAGGGTTTCTACCCAATCTCCATCAATTGAATATTTGAATTCGAAACGGCGATTGCCGTTGTGATCGACTTGCGAGCGACTCTTGAGGCGTCCGTAAAACGCATCACTGGCATCATCGATGTACTCGAATCGAGTATCCACGCATGGCTTTTTATTCCCTCCTTCAAACAGCCTTTCGCTTTGAGGCAACAAAAACCGATGACCGTCTTCGCGCATGGAGGGCAAGTCAATGTAGGAAAAACGGACAATGACCGTCGGCGCCGGGGCGAAATCAGGTGACGGCGTGACCGATCGCTCCTTCAATGCCGTGATGAAACCCAGTGGGTTAGGGGGGCAACCCTCGGCACCTTCTGCCGGATAATAGACGTAATCCTCCCGGGCTCCGCTCGGATTTATCTGCGTTAGCAGATTGCCGGATTCATCATAGGTCGTATGGGTGGTTTCGGTTCGGGGCGCGGCGCTCGTAGAAGTATCGACATAACTGACGACAGATGTTTTCTGCAGTTGGAAATGGGCGGGCTGATCGGAGAAGTCCAGACCGTCAACATCGTGATAGATAATCGTTCTTTGCTGCACCTTCCCGTTGGAAAGGGACTTTTCCGAGGTCATCAGGTGGAAGCGGTTGTAGGTTCTTTCGATACGACTCAGTTCAACTGTCTTGTCGCCCACACCCGTCACCAGGCGTTCGGTGCAGGAGTAGGTGTAAGGCCCTTTGTGCCCATGCAGATGGTCCCCGTCCTGCACCCAACGAAGTCCCGATTGATAGCCGAGGAAATTATTGTCGGAGTATTCATAGACACGGGTGATCGTCGGCAACCCTGGACCCGGCACCAGAACACTGCGCCGCACCGCCGGCAAAGCATTGATGGGTGCCCCGAGCGGTAACCGATGCTTCTGAGGAGCGTACTCAATTCTCTCGACACTGCCACCCGGCGCGCGGACATCCGTCATGACCAGAAAACCATGGAGTAATTGGTAATCGAATGACCATGCAAGGTGCTCGGCGGGACCGTGATCAAGGGTTATCTGCCGGAGCCATCCATCGCGAACCCGCAAAACAAACTTCAAACGTCTTTGCGGATGATCAGGCCATACGGTAATGCCGGCGGGTTGACCTTGCGATTCATAACTCAGGGCCACGACGCGGTGTTGCTGATCGTGAACTTCGCGCAGGACACGGCGGCCCCGTACCAACATGTATTTCAGACTGATCGAGCGCCCTTCGTTGGAGTAAACCTGTTCGGGCAACCATTCGTCATACGTTTCATCCGGCCTGGCCAACCTCTCGATCAGACCGTTTTTATGGCTGACAACCAGATTGTCGCCGTCGAGCGTGACCCGGGTGTCTTGAAGCTTTTTATCCCTGACGACGAGCTTCCCTCTGCTGATGTAGACACGATAAGACGTTCCGCTTGCAAGGGTCAGCTTGCGGGTCTTCCGATTGTAGGAGCTCAAACCCAATGACCAACCGCGTCCCCAACCGATATCTGTTGTGCGGAAACTATCGAATGAAATACGGAAGGATATCTGTGGACCATTGATATTGTTGGCCACCCACCCCGTGAGATTAATGCTGGTACTATAAGAGCCGGTACGGACATCAACTCCAGACTGGATAAATTCAGAAAAATTAAACGCGTTGGATTCCACTTCTGGCACTGCTGTACTCATCATCATTCCTTGACTTTGCATGTACAGTAAGATTAAACCACTTCGATCATCGAAGGATTTCGGGTGTTCATCGCGACGTCGACTTCATGCCTGTTCCCATACATATCCCGAACAAACATCTTCACCAACAAATCATCATATCGAACCTGGGACGTTCCGCCCTTTCTGGCAAAGTGCATTAAAAAAGTGACTTTGCCTTGCTCATCATGGTAGGTAGCAAGTTGATCGGCTGTTTCCCACAATACCGTTGCGCCATGATCAGCCTTGAGCCCTTTAAAATAGCCAACGGCGTAATACCCGAGATAATCGGGATGCTCACTGCGTGCCTGCAACACGCCGGTAATCGAGCAATTGACGAATTTTATATGGTGCTGATCCGCTATCAGGTCCAGAACATATCGATCAACCTTGGCAAGGTTCTCTGTCGGTTGCAAGTTGCCGGGTAGGTGTTTGACCCTGAACTGTTCTTTTCGATAGATCGGCGGTGGAACGGTCCTCAGGCTTATTTCACCGAAATCCGCGGTTTCTTCCGAATAGAACGCCTCCCCGTCCGAACGGGTAATGGCTGCAATCAGCTTGATGGGCTCGGGAGAGTTGCTGCTGACGTAGAACTCCTTGAGAAAGACGGCTTTCCCCCGCACAACCGGGCCATGCAGTTCACCCGTGTGAGGAAACGGCTCGTATGGCAAGCGTCGCTCCAGCGCGCATTTCCATGCCGGTTCCTCGCCGTCTCGAATGTTGTCTATCGGCAGGGCTTTGCCGGAATAGGCATCCAGCAGTTGAATGCTGTCGAACTCGCTTTGGGAAATGTCTACTACCTTTTCATCTTTGTCTACAGCTTGCACAACCACCATCAATTTCAACTGCTGATACCCATTGGCGTAAATTGTATTTCCGCCCGAAGTCGAGAAGACTTGAAATCGCTTGAAATCTGTCCACTTAGGAGAGCCAGCCTCTTGAAAAGACAGGGGTGCCATCCCCGGATCAGCAGGCATATGACCCTCGACAAGGGAATTGATATCTTCCAACTCATCGTCGGCACTTGGGGCTATCGCAGCATTATTTTCAACAAGCCTCACAGAAAAATCCTTTTTCATATGATATTTAACAATGACGGATATCAATGTATCCAAGAGAAATTAAAAGATATGTCAAAGCCCATCAGCCTGCAAAACGCAAATTTGTTACAACCACACTGCAAGTATTACAAAATATAAAACAAGGATCAGCACCCACAAAAAAACCAGGCAACCATCAATTGCCTGGTTTCGTTATAAAGATAATCAATGTGTTTATATATTGATGCTTGTGAAATATTTTTTCAGTGCCTGGACTTCAGCGATATCTCCTTGTTGAACAAGTTGATCTATCCATCCTTGTACAAGAGCCGCAGATGGCCGGACAACCGACAGGTTCAAATGCTCCGGCAAGATTTCGTCACCCGTACTGACCAGCAATGCAAAGTGAATGACGTTCTCCAGTTCCCTGGTATTGCCAGGCCAACTGTGCCGTTCCAACACGTGTTGCGCCTGCTCGCTGATCAGCGGCACCGGCAGGTCCAGGCGCTGGCTGTAGATGCCGAGGAAGTACTCCGCCAGCGAGAGAATATCCCCCACCCTCTCACGCAACGCCGGCAGTTCGAGCGGACCCTCGCTGAGGTAGTGATAGAGCCGCTCATGGAATTTTCCGGCGGCAACCGCCTGGGCCAGGTCGATGCTGGTGGCCGCCACCAACCGCACATCCACCGGGCTTGGCTGCTGAGCACCGACGCGGGTGACTTCGTGGTTTTCCAGCGCGGCGAGCAATTTGGTCTGGATCGGCAGCGGCAGGTCGCCGATTTCGTCCAGGTACAGCGTGCCACCGTTGGCCGAACCGAACCACCCGGCACGACTGCTCGCCGAGCCGCTGTAGCTGCCCGCCGCATAGCCGAATAACTCGGCGTCGGCGTAGGTCGGGCTGATGGCACCGCAGTTGACCGATACGAACAACCCGCCGCGATCACTGGCGCGGTGAATATGGCGGGCCAGCAATTCCTTGCCGGTGCCGGTTTCGCCACGGATCAGCACTGACACTGAACGCGTGGCCAGTTGCTCCAGGTCTGCGCGCAATTGCCGCGAACGCGGATCGACAAACACCAGCGCCTTGGCGCGGATGCTCAGGGGACTTTTTTCGGCATCGGGAAAGGTCAGCAGCGGCTGACCGAAGGTTTCAAAGCTCATGGCAGACTCCCGCCCAAATCCGCCGGGAGACGGGGGCGTTAAATAAGGAAAGTGTTCAAGCGCGACGCAGGGCGTGGTGTTCCATGCGGTTCTGCAAGCGATAGAGATAGGCAAAACCCTGCTCCCAGCGCTGGTGACCTGACTTCACGTTGATATGCCCCGCCCCCGCCAGAATTCCCGCCTCGGCCCCCCAATGGCGCGCCAGTTCCAGGGCGCGCGGTGCGCTGACGGCGCTGTCGTTGTCGGAGCTGACGATCTGACTGGGGAATGGCAGCAGGTCCGTCGGAATCGGCGCGAAGTTGCGCAAGGCCGGCGCGCAGGCCGGGCGTTCGACGTCCGCCGGCGCGACGAGCAAGGCACCGCGCACCTGACGCAAAAACTGTACGGGGGCGCTCGCTGCCCAATGGGCGACGGTGATGCAACCCAGGCTGTGGGCGATCAGGATGACCGGCGTGCTGTCGGCGGCAATCGCCTCGGCCAGCGCCGCGACCCAGTCTTCACGGCGTGGCGTCAGCCAGTCGGCCTGCTCCACACGCGCACTGTTCGGCAGGCTGTTCTGCCAGTGGCTTTGCCAATGATCTTCCGGCGATCCTTGCCAGCCCGGCACAATCAGGTAGCGAATTGATTCGTTGCGCATGGGGAGCTCTCCTGCTGCGTGTCTGTTCCCGGTCGATTATAGGGACGCGAGATATATTCGTTAAGGAATAAGAAGCTATTTATTAAGATGAATATCGAATATCAAACGCATGACCTGTGGGAGCGAGCTTGCTCGCGATGGCGGTGGATCAATCGACATCGATGTTGAATGTCCGGCCCCTATCGCGAGCAAGCTCGCTCCCACAGGGAACAGTGTGTTCGCGAAAATCGAGGCAAAAAAAGGGCCGCACCCTGCCAAGGAGACGGCCCCGGAAAACGAAAATCCGTTAGCGCGCAGTAATCACCGACAGTTTGGTAATCCCTGCCCGCTCAATCGACGCCATGGCCCGCGCCACTTCGCCGTAATTCACCCCATCGTCCGCCTGCAACTGCACACGCACCTCGGGGTCCTTGGCCTTCGCCGACTTGAGGTTGAACTCCAGCAAGTCCGGTTGTATCTCGTCCTTGTTGATAAACAGTTTGCCGGCACCGTCGATGCTCACCACCAACGGGTCTTTCTGCTCCACCGGCGCCACCGCTTCGGTCTTGGGCAGGTTGATCGGAATCGCGTTGGTCAGCAGTGGCGCGGTGACGATGAACACCACCAGCAACACCAGCATCACATCCACCAGCGGCGTCACGTTGATCTCGCTCAGCACCTCATCAGAGTCTTGCGTGGAGAAGGCCATGTCAGGACGCCTCCTTCACTTTCTGCGCATTGCCCTGGGCTGCCGCCTTGTGCGCCGTCGGGTGGATCAGTACGCGGAACGAACTCTTCTGCGCCAGGCTGTAGAAGTCATGGGCGAAGTCATCCAGGTCCGCTGCCGTCAGTTTCAAACGGCGCAAAAAATAGTTGTAAACCAGCACCGCCGGCACCGCGACGGCGATCCCTACGCCGGTGGCGACCAGTGCCGCACCAATCGGCCCGGCGACTGTTTCCAGGCTTGCCGAGCCCGCCGCGCTGATGCCTTTCAACGCTTCCATGATTCCCCACACCGTGCCGAATAAACCAATGAACGGCGAGGTGCTGCCAATGCTCGCGAGCACCGCCAACCCGGTTTCCAGCGACCGGCGCTCGCGCACGATCTGCTGACGCAAGGCCCGTTCCAGACGATCCTGATGATTGATCGCCTGACTCAAATCCGCCGCTTGCGGCGCCTCGCCCACCTGGATGGCCGCGTAACCGGCCTGCGCAACCCGGGCTGCCGCGCCGGGCCGGGTTTCGCTCAGTTCGGCCGCCGAGTCGAGGCTCGAAGCGGCCCAGAACTGTTGATGAAACTTTCGATCCTGTGCCTTGAGGCGACCGAACTGCACGCCCTTGAGCAACGCCAGACCCCAGGTCGCGACGGAAAAAACCACCAGCAGCCAGATCACCGCGCTTTCGATGGATTCAAGTGGAGATGTCAGTAACGTCATGGTGTATTCCTCGTGTAAACGTTTCGCGCGAATTTGGTTTCGGTTTAATGAATCTTGAAATCGATGGGCACGCTGACCCAGCCGTCCCGGGCGACATCGCCTTGCCTGGCCGGCACGAAACTCCAGCGTTTCACCGCGTTCAGCGCTGCTTCGTCCAGTGCATCACGGCCGCTGCTTTTCTGAATCTGGATCTCGCCGGGCTTGCCGCTGGCCAGCACCTGCACGCGCAACAACACCGTGCCTTCCCAGCCTTTACGCTGGGCCAGCGACGGATATTCCGGTGCCGGGTTTTTCAAGTAGCCGGCGGTGGCAGAGGCCGGTGTGACAGGTGCGGGCGCAGGCGGAGCAGGTGGCGCAGGGGCCGCGACTGGCGCTGCCGGTTGTGCCAGCGCAGGTGGTTGTTCAACGGCTTTTGGCACCGATTTCGTTACCGGTTTGGCGACCGGCCTGGGCTTGGGAACCGGCTTCGGTGGAGGTGGCTTCACCGCCAGTTCGTCTTCCACGGGCACAGGCGGCTCCACCACAGGCTGGACAGGTTGCGGTGGCGGAGGCTCGACCACCGGGGGCGCCGGACGTGAGAACTCGATGGTCATCGGCGGAATCTGCGGTGGCACGACAGGCAGTACTGTGGTCGGCTGTTGATTGACCCAATAAATCACCGCGCCATGCACCAGCAACGCCAGCACTCCGAGCAGGATCGTCTCCCGTCGACTCAAGATGCCCTTGGGCGCGCACTGCAAACGCAACTGGCCCAAGGGCACCCGGCGTGGCTGGCCGAGGTCGACCAACTCGCCACCGGGTGCCGGGTGCCACAGCACTTCATGCGCACTGGCAGCGGTCTGGACATTGCCCATTGCTTACCCCCCTTCCTAGAAGTCGTATCGACCGGTCACGCCCAGCGTTCGTGGCGTGCCGAGCAGGCCTTCATAACCGCCGTTGGCAGCCGTCCACAGCGTCGTGTAGTAGGTTTTGTCGAAGGCGTTTTTCAGCCATAACGAAACGTCCCACTGCCCCTGGTTGAAGTCGCCGCGAAGGCCCGTGGACAGGTTGACCACTGCATAACTCGGGATCTGCCCGAAGTCGGAATCTTCCACCGTGCCCACCGCTTTGGAGCGGAAGGCATAGCTGGCGGTGACGTACTCTTCGAAGCCGTTGCTCAGGTTCCACTTGTATTCGCCGTTGGCATTGCCGATCCATTTCGAAGCGCCCACCACTTGATGCCCGCTGAGGTCGCAGGATGCCGGAGCGCCCGGCGCCAGGCTGACTTCCGGTGGGCAGGGTGCATCCTTGTACGAGAGGTAACTGACGTCGTTGTACGAGCCGTTGATGTTCAGCGTCAGGCCGCGCGACGCAAGCAGGGTGCTTTCGAACTCCACGCCACGGGAGCGCACCGAGCCGGCGTTGGTCAGGAACTGCACGCGGTTGACTTCGTCGAAGGCGTTGGTCTGATAGCCGTTGACCTGGGTCCAGAACACGTTGGCATTCAGTTGCAGGCGACGGTCCCACAGGGTGCTCTTGAAACCGAGTTCGGCGTTGTTGGCGCGCTCGGTACCGATGAGCAGCGAATCGGCGCCGGCCACCATCGCCGTGCCGACGGCCAGATTGACCCCGCCGGATTTTTCGCCGTGGGACAACGTGGCGTAGGTGAGCAGGTCGTCGGTGAGGCGGTAGCTGAGGTTCAACAGGCCCGAGGGACTGGAGCTGTACTGGTTCAGATCGCCGGAATCGAAGACCCCCGCACGAGCGAGTCGTGCCGCGGCCGCCGCACCGGTGACCGCGACACCACCGGCCGGCGCATCACGGGTCACCCTGGCGTTTTTCTCTTCATAGGTGCCGCGCAACCCGGCGGTGAAATCCAGGCGCTCGGTCAGGTGCCAGGTGCCCTGGGCGAACAGCGCGAAGCTGTTGGTTTCGATATGACCGTTGCCGACACTGTCGATGTTGTTCAGCGCACCGTTGGGCGTACCGTTCCAGATGTCCGCTTGCGGGCCGTAAAAGGTGAAGGATTTGTTGTCCAGGTCGGAGCCGAAGTAATAGGCGCCGAGCACGTAATCGAAGAATCCACCGGTAGGCGATGCCAGGCGAAACTCTTGGGAATACTGCTTATCCTCCACCGAAACGCCGGCGTTGTGGAAGACGGATACGTTCAGGCCGTCATCATTGCGCGGGGTGAAATTCCACCAGCGATATGAGCTGATGGAGGTCAGGGTGAAATCGCTCGGCAGCGTCCAGTTCGCCTCGACCGACGTACCGCCCTGGTGCACGGTGACGTGCTGGTCATCGTTCAGGTTGACCTTGCGGTGCGTGCCGTCGACCAGGGTCGCGCCCACCGCATTGGCCCGGCGCTGGTAAAGGTTGACGCCATTGATGGTCGGCCCGGTGCTGAACAACACGCGGGTGCCGGCGCTGGAATCTTCTTCGTTGTAGTCGCCGATCCAGCGCAGGCTGAATACTTCGTTCGGATTGAACAGCAACTGGCCACGGAAGCCATCGCGCGAGCCACCGTTCAACTCGTGGCCGTCAAACTCGTTCTTGATATCGCCGTCGCTGCGGGTGCGATACGCAGAAAAGCGTCCGGCCAGTTCGTCATTCAGCGGGCCGGAAATCGTGCCCTTGGTCTGGAAGTATCCGTCCTCGCCCACCGAAGATTCGATGCTGCGTTCCGGGGTAAAAGTCGGCGCGCGGGTGCTGATGTTGATCACGCCCGCCGTGGTGTTCTTGCCGAACAAAGTGCCTTGCGGACCGCGCAGCACTTCGAGCTGCTCGATGTCCATCAGGTCGAACACGGCCATGCCCGGCCGGCCGAGATAAACGTTGTCGATGTACAGCCCGACACTGCCCTCCAGGCCATCGCTGGCCGGGTTGTTGCCCAGGCCACGGATCGACACGCTGGACTGGCGCGCATGCATGTAGGCGACGTTGACGCTGGGCACCAGTTGCTGCAAATCCTGGATGCGATAGATCCGCTGGGTTTCCAGGGTCTGACCGCTGACCACGCTCATGGGTGTCGGCACATCCTGCGCACTTTCTTCGCGGCGGCGGGTGGTTACGGTCACGGTTTCCAGTTGTGCATTGTCGGCCGTGGCGGTTTTTGCGGGGGTGGTTTCAGGGGTGGTGCCGTCGGCCGCATAGCCTTGGCTCCAACCGGCGCTTCCTGCCAGCAGCAGGGCCAGAGGCAGGCGTTTGAGCCGTTGGGGGGACGACGTTGGGGCGTGGTACAACGGACTCATAAGGCGGGGTTCCCGATCAAAAGAAATGCTTTATTGCTTGCCAGGCCGCCATCGCGAGCAAGCTCGCTCCCACACTGATCCTGCGAACACCGAAGATCCCCTGTAGGAGCGGGCTTGCCCGCGAAAGCGTCAGGTCAGACGCCGCCGATATCCGGCCCTTTCACCGTCTGGCTGACCTGCCCGTTCACACCCACCGGCACTTCACCCTTGAGCGTCACCCGGCGCACGATGCGGTCCTGGGTCCCGTAGTCATCCACTGCGTAATGCTGGGTGGAGCGGTTATCCCAGATCGCCACATCGCCAGCCTTCCAGCGCCAGCGCACGATGTTTTCCTGGCGGATCACATGGCTTTGCAGCAGCCCGAACAGGTGCGCCGAATCGGCCTGGGAATAGCCCTTGATGCGTTTGACGAAATGCCCCAGCAACAGGCTCTTCTCACCGCTGATCGGGTGCACGCGGACCACCGGGTGTTCGGTCTCGTAGACGGTCGAGGTGAAGATCTTGCGATAGCGCTCCAGCTTCTCGGCCGAGACGTCAGGCCGGGTGCCGGCATAGTCGTATTCGTTGCTGTGCACGGCGACCAATTTGTCGGCCAGTTCACGCAGCTCCGCCGACAAACCGTCGTAGGCGGCGGCAGTATTGGCCCACAGGGTGTCGCCGCCGAAAGCCGGGGCCACCACCGAGCGCAGGATCGAAGCTTTGGGGTAGGCCTCGACGAAGGTCACGTCGGTATGCCAGGAGCTGGCTCGCTGGCCTTCGGCACCGTCCAGTTCCAGCAGAAAACGCGTGCCTTCGCGCACCGGCACGGTCGGGTGCGCCACCGGTTCGCCGAGCAGATGGGCGAACGCCTCCTGGCGCTGATCGTCGAGCAGGGTCTGTTCACGGAAGAAGATCACTTTGTATTGCAGCAGCGCCTGTTGAATGGCTTCGACGGTGGCGGCATCCAGCTCGCCTGAAAGCTGTACCCCACGGATTTCGGCACCGATGCGACCAGCCACCGGGTGGATTTCAAGCGCGTGAACAGCGGGTTGTACTGCGAAAGCGGCATTGCTCATGGGTAGACCCTCATCAGACTGCTTGCGGTTGAACCGGCCGCGAAACACTGCTCTATCTATATTCTATTTAGATCTAATAGATATCTACATGCTTCGTTGACGGAATAAGAGGTTGCATTTAAAACCTCAGTCAACCCTCGCCGCAAATGCCTTCGAGCTATTTTTAGGATGCCGGAAAAGCATATGGATCTTCGCCAGTTGCGTTACTTCATCGCCCTCGACGAACACCGCAGTTTCGTGCGCGCGGCCGAGGCCATGGGCATTACCCAGCCGGCCTTCAGCCGCAGCATTCAGGGGCTGGAGCACGAGTTCGGCTGTGTCCTGGTGGACCGCGGCAACAAGGATTTGCGCCCCACCCCCGAAGGCCTGGTGGTGCTGCAACATGCCCGCAGCCTGGTGCAAGGCGCGGCCCTCTTGAATGCCGAAGTGACGCAGATGACCAAGCTCGATGCCGGTGAACTGCGCTTCGGTTGCGGCCCGGCACCGGCGGTGAAACTGGTGCCGGATGCAGTGGCGCAATTCATCAACGCGCACCCGAAAGTGCGCACCTGTTTCGAGGTGGATAACTGGGAAAAACTCAGCCGTGCCCTGAGCCGTGAAGAGATCGAATTCTTCATTGCCGACATCCGCCATTTCGAGTCCGACCCGAACTTCCAGACCCAGGCTTTGACGCCCAAGCGCGGCGTGTTTTTCTGCCGCCCCGGGCATCCACTGCTGGCCAAGGAGAGCCTGTCGACCAACGACATGTTCGATTACCCGCTGGCGACCACGATGATCCCGCCCGGCATTCGCAAACTGCTGGCGAACCTCAGTGGGCGCGTGGATTTTTCACCGACCATCGAGACCGAGCATTTCCCGGCGCTGGTGAAAGTGGTGCTGCAATCGAATGCGATTGGCGTGGGGACCGAGGAGGCGTTTATCGAGGACATTGCCCAGGGTTCACTGGTGCTGCTTCACTGGCGCAACCTGCCGCAGAACATCGAGAGCATGAATGCACGGTGCGGGATCGTCAGTCGCACCGGGTTCCGGTTGTCGCCGGCGGCGCGGGCGATGATCGAGACGTTGGTGGCGGTGGATAAACAACAGATCAGCGTCGCGGTTTAGGGCCTCATCGCGAGCAAGCTCGCTCCCACAGGGGACCGCCAGTGTTCACACGGTCAGTGTGGGAGCGAGCTTGCTCGCGATGGGGCCAGTGAGCTCACTGAAGATTCAGAGCTTGGCAGCCGCCAACTCCGGCGCCACCCAATCGCTCACCTTGAACGACTTGCGAATCAGCTTCTGCTGCGAAGCCAGATCCACGGCATCCTGCAACTTGCCGAGGAACACCGGGTCAAGCGTCGAGGGGAACACCTCACTCAGTTTCTGGTCCTTCAGATCCTGCGTGAGGATCACCACCGGATAATTAGCCAGCCCCGACACCAGTTGAATGTAGGCGTCCTTGTTGCTGTCCCGGGTCAGCCACTCAACGGCCTGCTGTTGGGCCTTGAGCAGTTTCGCCACCGCCTCCGGATGCGCATCGACAAACTTCCCGGTCCCTATCAGCACCGCCTGCACGCTGCCGGCGCCGCCCAGGTCCTTGGTGCTCAGCGGCAACTCGGCCAGCCCCTTGGCCTGCAACGCTGTGAGCCCGGAACCGCCCCACGAGGCATCGATCTGCTTCGCCGCCAGCGCCGCGACCGCCGCGTTGAAGTCCAGGTTGATGACTTTCACGTCCTTCTCGCTCAAACCCTGACTGGCCAGCGCCGCGTCGAAGGACAACTGGCTGGCGGTGCCACGGAAGATCGCCACGCGTTTGCCCTTGAGGTCCTGCAGGGTCTTGATCCCCGAACCCGGCACCACGCCCAGGTAATGCTTCACCCCGCGCGCCGAGGCGCTGAGCAACCGCGTATCCAGTCCATTGGACTTGCCGATGATGGCCGCCAGATCGCCGAGGTAAGCCAGGTCAACCTGATCGTTGGCGAACGCTTCGTTGATCACCGGGCCTGCGCCCTTGAAGAAGCTCCATTGAATCTTGATGCCCTGATCGGCAAAGGCCTTTTCGAAGATTTGCTGATCGCGCAGCACATCCACAACACCGCCACCACTGTGCTGGGTGCCGGCACTCAGGTCCGGCACGGCGATGCGGATTTCCTTGAGTTCGCTAGCGTTGGCCGTGAAGGCCAGCAGGCCCGCCAGGGCCGGTGCGGCGAACAGGCTGATGACACGTTTGAAGGGAAGGTTCATGGGTGCGGCTCCTTGGGCAACGGGCGTTGAGGAACCGAACGTAGGCCGAAGTGGACCCAACACTTAAATACTATAAATTCACATTTTTAGACCATTTAGATCTATACCAACCCCTCCGGGCCTCTTGCCCGGGTATGCAGGAACGGCATCGAAAATATTCTTCGAATGCATTGGATGCGGCTGAGCCGGAGGCCTTAAATGGCCTTGCTTATCTCTCAATAGCATTGATTTGAATTTTTATAGATCGAATTTGCATACGCCTGGATCCCCTGTGGGAGCGAGCTTGCTCGCGATGGCGGTGTGTCATCCCGCACATAAGCCGCCTGACACGCCCTCATCGCGAGCAAGCTCGCTCCCACAAAAAGGCAGCCTGTATTGCAACCCGACAACGGAGGTCATCCATGGCCCGTGTTTCTCTTCTCAGCCTGCCCTTGGCCGCGCCGCCACTTAAAACCAGGCAATGCTGGCCAAGTCTGGGCCAACGTTTGTTGCCGTGGTTGTTGCCCACTGCCCTGCTCACGCTCTGGTGGCTCGCCAGCCGCCATCACTGGATGAGCGAGCAGATCCTGCCGGCGCCGACCCTGGTCTGGAACAGCGCGGTGGAATTGTCCCAAGGCGAGTTGTGGAGCCATTTGTGGATCAGCTTGCAACGCTTGTTCTGGGGGCTGCTGGCCGGGATCAGCGCTGGCGCTGTTTTGGGTGCGGCACTGGGTTTCAGTCGTCGACTGGAGCGCCTGGTATTTCCGACCTTCGCCGGGTTGGCGCAAGTCCCGACCCTGGCCTGGATTCCATTGTTCATGGTGTTTTTCGGCATCGGTGAAGTGCTCAAACTGGTGGTGTTGATCAAGGCCATCGTGGTGCCGGTGACCTTGCATACACTGGTCGGTGTGCGCGATGCACAACCCAGGCTGCGCGAGGCCGCCGCCGTGTTGCGCCTGCCCAGGCATCTGTTGATCCGACGCCTGGTGCTGCCTGCCGCACTGCCGGCATTCATGGCCGGTGTGCGCCTCGCGCTGGCCGCCGGCTGGACTTCGCTGCTGGCTGTCGAACTGCTCGCGTCCAGCGAAGGCATCGGTTACCTGATGGTCTGGGCGCGGCAGCTGTTCATGCTCGACATAGTCTTTGTGTGCATCGTGGTGATCGGTTTGATCGGCGTGGCGATGGATCGCGGCATCGGTCTGCTGGACAGGAAACTGGTGCACTGGCCGCACCCGGCCACCGCCGAAATCCGTCGCGGGCCGCGCTATCAAGGTTGGCAACGCCTGCAACCGTGGCTGCTGCCATTGGCGCTTCTGGCGTTGTGGCAACTGACCTCGGATCAGCAGTGGATTGACCCGAACATTCTGGTCAGTCCTCTGGCCGTCCTGCAGACCACTCGGGATGGCTTGCTCGACGGCACACTGCTTGGCGGCATGGCCCTGAGCCTGGGCCGGACCCTTGGCGGATTGCTGCTCGGCGGTGGGCTCGGGTTTGCCTTGGGGTTGCTGCTGGGATTGTCGCGTACCAGTGAACGCGTGCTCGGCCCAACCCTCGCTGCCATCCGCCAGATCGCCATTTTCGCCTGGGTGCCGCTGCTCACCGCGTGGTTCGGTCTGGGGGAATTGGCCAAGTGGGTGTTCGTTGCCCTCGCCGCCTTTTTCCCGCTGTTCATCGCCACCCAACGCAGCGTCGCCCACCTGTCGCCGCAACTGAACGAGGCCGCGCAGGTGTTGCGCCTGAATCTGCGCCAGCGCCTGGGTCGACTGGTGCTACCGGGCGCGGCGCCGGGAATTTTCGCCGGGCTTCGGCTGAGCCTGATCTACGCCTGGCTCGGCACCATCGGCGCCGAATATTTCATGCCGTCCAACGGCGGCATCGGCAGCCAGATGATCGGCGCCCAGCAACTGCTGCGCATGGACCTGATCATGGCCGGCATGCTGCTGGTGGGCCTGACCGGTGCCCTGCTCAACCTCATTGGCCAACGCCTGGAAATCCGCGCCACTCGCTGGAGACACGCATGAACGCACCGATTGTCAGCTTCAATCACGTGGGCAAAACCTTCGACGTCGACGGCTTCACACTTGAGGCCATTCGCGAATTCAACCTGGACATCGCCGAGGGCGAGTTCGTCGCCATCGTCGGCTCCAGCGGTTGCGGCAAATCCACTTTGCTGCGGCTGCTGGTGGGCCTCGATACGCAGTTTCGCGGGCAGATCAGCGTCGACGGAAAAACCGTCACCGGCATCGGCGGCGAGCGCGGCATCGTCTTTCAGGAGCACCGCTTGTTCCCATGGCTGAGCGTGGCCGACAACATCGGCCTGGGCCTGGTCAATGAGCCACTGAGCGCTGCACAGAAGCACAAGCGCATCGCTGATTTCATCGAACTGGTGGGCCTCGGCGACTTTGCCCGCGCCTATCCGCACCAGCTCTCCGGCGGCATGGCGCAGCGCGTGGCCATCGCTCGCGGCCTGGTGGCCAGCCCACGGATTCTGCTGCTGGACGAACCCTTCGGCGCCCTCGATGCGTTGACCCGCCAGCAGATGCAGGACGAACTGCTGGCGATCCGCGCCCGGGCAAAAATCACCACGGTGCTGGTCACTCACGACGTCGAGGAAGCGATCTTCCTCGCCGACCGTGTGGTGGTGATGGAGCCCCGTCCGGGGCGGATCAAGCAAGTGGTCGACATTGCCCTGCCCCATCCGCGCCAGCGCAGCAGTTTCGACTTCCACCAGTTACGCGAAGAACTGCTGCACGAACTCACCAGCGACGATCACTACCAGCCCCCCGTGCCGGTGCAGGTCCGCGATCTGCCGCTGTCCTTCATTGCCTACTGAAAAAGGAAATGCTTGATGCCGCAACGTCCCAACTTTCTAGTGATCCTGGCCGATGACCTGGGCTTTTCCGACCTCGGCGCCTTCGGTGGCGAAATCAACACACCAAACCTTGATGCATTGGCCAACAATGGCCTGCGCCTGACCGACTTTCACACCGCTCCGACCTGCTCGCCGACCCGTTCGATGCTACTCACCGGCACCGATCACCACATCGCAGGCATCGGCACCATGGCCGAAGCATTGACCCCGGACCTGATCGGCAAACCGGGTTACGAAGGACATCTGAACGACCGCGTGGTCGCCCTGCCCGAGCTGCTGCGCGAGGCCGGTTACCAGACCTTGATGAGCGGCAAATGGCACCTGGGCCTGACCGCAGAACTGGCGCCTCACGCCCGGGGTTTCGAGCGTTCGTTTTCGCTGTTGCCCGGCGCCGCCAACCATTACGGCTTCGAGCCGACCTACGATGAAACGACGCCACGGTTGCTGAAGTCCACCCCGGCGCTGTACATCGAAGACGACCAATTCATCGATGAACTGCCCAAGGATTTCTATTCCTCCGATGCCTTCGGCGACAAGCTGCTGCAATACCTCAAGGAGCGCGACCAGACCCGACCGTTCTTCGCTTACCTGCCGTTTTCCGCGCCGCACTGGCCGTTGCAGGCGCCGGCCGAGGTGGTGGAAAAATACCGCGGGCGCTATGACGCCGGCCCTGAAGCACTGCGAATCGAGCGCCTGGAAAAACTCAAAAAGCTGGGGCTGATCGAGGCCGATGTCGAGCCGCATCCGTTGATCCAGTTGACCGCACAATGGGATGCCCTGAGCGACGAACAACGGCAGATCTCCGCGCGGGCCATGGAGGTTTATGCGGCGATGGTCGAGCGCATGGACTGGAACATCGGCCGCGTCGTCGACTACCTGCGCCAACAAGGGCAACTGGACAACACCTTCATCCTGTTCATGTCCGATAACGGCGCCGAAGGGGCATTGCTGGAGGCCTTTCCGAAATTCGGCCCGCAGTTGCTGACCTACCTCAACCAGCATTACGACAACAGCCTGGACAACATCGGCCGGGCCAATTCCTACGTCTGGTACGGGCCTAACTGGGCGCAAGTGGCGACCGCGCCGTCGCGGCTGTTCAAGGCTTTCACCACCGAAGGCGGGATTCGCGTGCCGGCGCTGGTGCATTACCCGCAACTGCCGCTCAAGGGGCAGATCAGCCACGGTTTCGGCACCGTGATGGACATCACGCCGACCATTCTCGACCTCGCCGGTGTGCGCCATCCGGGCAAGCAGTGGCATGGTAAACCCGTGGCGCAAGTCCGCGGTAAATCGTGGCTGGGGTTTCTGTCGGGCGAAACGGCGCAAGTGCATGACGAGCACACTGTGACCGGGTGGGAATTGTTCGGTCGGCGGGCGATTCGACAGGGACAATGGAAGGCGGTGTACATCCCGGGACCGGTCGGGCCGGCAACCTGGCAACTGTATGACCTGGGCAATGATCCAGGGGAGATTCATGACCTGGCGTCGAGCCAACCGCAGAAGCTTGGTGCCTTGATCGAGCACTGGCAGCGGTATGTGGATGAGACAGGGGTGATCCTGAGTGAGTCGCCGTTTCAGCCGGATTGATGTTGCCTGATCTACCGCTATCGCGAGCAAGCTCGCTCCCACAGGGATTTGTGCTGAACGCAAATTTCGCATTCAACGCAGAAACCTGTGGGAGCGAGCTTGCTCGCGATGAGGCCCTTACAAACAACCCTCAAGCCTGAGCTGTACGCACCTTTTCCCCGACCACTTCGTCCCTGCGCTCAAACCGGTTGGCCCGAGCAAATGTGCCGAAATCATTGAACCGCACGCCCATCTCGCGCATCACCTTGTGCCCCACCGGTACGGTCAACTGGCGGATGTAAAACGGCTCCTTCACCACAAAGTGATGGATGCCGTGGCTGCTGCCGAAGTTGCAGCAGAACGCCTGCAACGGCCACAACCACCACGCGTTCAGCACTTGAGTCTGCTGCATCACGTTGCCCGGCTCCACGTCACCGTAGTAGTGCATGTTCGAGCTGATGAAGTGCAGGCAGAACGTGCGCAACACATTCGGACCGATGATCACCACAGCCGCAATGTCGACCACCTGCATCACCGACAACGTCGTCGCTGACCACTCGATGGGAGCGCCCATCAGATGCGCAAAGCCATTCGCCGCATGGAAGCCGAGAAACACGTACCACGCGCCCCAATGCATCAGCGCCAGCGGTGCGTAGACCTTTAGCGTGCGGTAGATGATGCGGAACTTCATGGCCCAGGACTTGGCCCGCAGCATGCGGATGAACGACGACATGATGTTGTCGCCAATCATCAAGAACCGTGCGAAGCCCCAAGGCTCGCCGTTGGTGATGGCGCGTTCTTCCATGTCGGCTTCGGAGCCGGAGACTTTGTGGTGGTTGAGGTGCAGGTGGCGGCGAATCCATGGGTTGATGGTGCTCGGCCGCGCCAGCCACACCAGCCCCATCATCAGGTTGTGCGGCACCTTCTGCTTGCGAAAGTACATGCTGTGGATCAGGTCGTGTTCCAGTTCATGGGTCAGCGAGGCGAAAAATGCGTTGAGCAACAGGCACGCCCACCAGGCCATGTGCCCGCTCATGTAGAGCGCCGCCGAACCGACCATACCGGCGATGGCGAAGGTCAGAATGCCTGCGCCGAGGGCGTCCTGATGCTTGAGAATCGGGTATTGCTCGCGCAGCTCGACGCCTCTGGCCAGCACCACTTCACGGATATGGGCTGATCGTTGGGCTGCATTCAGTCGTTGGGGGCTTGCAGAAATACCGCTCATGCTTCCATCCTCTGGTTATTGATGGTTGCATCCTGCCTTGGCAACCCCTGCAAGGCGGTAGCCGAGAACGCCAACCTGTTGACCGGAAGCGCCAATCAGCATGACTGAACCGACCTCCCTCGCCAGCTGGACTCGCGCCCTGCGCAAGCAACTCGATGCCCTGGGCATCGATAGCACCGCCCTGTGCCAGCAAGCTGGCCTCGACCCACAACTGATGGACGACCCGAACGCGCGTTATCCGCTGTCGGGCACCACGCACCTGTGGCAATTGGCGGTGCAGGTCAGCGGCGACCCGGCGATTGGTTTGCGGGTTTCGCGTTTCGTCAGCCCGACCACTTTCCATGCGCTGGGTTATGCGCTGGTGGCCAGCGGCAGCCTGCGGGAAGTGTTCGAGCGCATCGTGCGTTATCACCAGGTGGTCAGCGATGCCCTGGAACTGGAACTGACCCGCACCGAAGATCGCTACTGTTTCCGCCTGAAAATCCCCGCCGGCAACCCGGCTCCGGCCTTCGAAGCCATCGATGCGTTCATGGCGATTTACGTGCGTACCTGCCGCAATCGCCTGGGCCGCGACTACGCGCCGCTGGCGACCTACCTGCGCCGCCCGGAGCCGGCAGACGCGCACCAATGGCATAAAGTCTTTCGCTCGCCCGTGCACTTCGGCGCCGACGAGGATCGACTGGAATTCGCCCTCGTCGACTTCGACAGCCACCTGGACGACGCCAACCCGGAGCTGGCCGAACACAACGAAACCGTGCTCAAGCGCACCCTGGCGCAACTCAAGCCGCTGACCTGGGAGCGCAAGGTCCGCGACGCCATTGAAGAACAACTGCCCGAAGGCGAACCCAGCGCCGAACACATCGCCAAGGCCCTGCACCTGAGCCTGCGCAGCCTGCAACGGCACCTGGCGGATGAAGGCTGTCGGTTCGATACGCTGCTCAACGAAAGCCGTGAGAACCTGGCATTGCTGCACCTGCGCGATCCGCAATGCTCATTGAGCGAGATCAGTTATCTGCTCGGGTTTGCCGACACCAGCAGCTTCAGCCGTGCGTTCAAGCGCTGGACCGGGATGACGCCGGGGCAGTTTCGGGATGGGTTGCGCTGATCTAGCCTGAGAATGGGTTGCCTGGACTGGCCTCTTCGCGGGCAAGCCCGCTCCCACAGTTTTTTCGATGATCACAAATCTCTGATTCACCCAGATTCCCTGTGGGAGCGAGCTTGCTCGCGATAGCGGACGGTCAGTCGACACACCTGGGGACTGACACACCGTCATCGCGAGCAAGCTCGCTCCCACAAGGGATATGCATCGAGTGTCAGACTGTGGCCAATTCCCGCAACCGGGCAGCATCGAGGATTTCAATTTCGCCGTAACTCAGCCCGATGATCCCCTGCCCCTGCAACTCCTTGAGGATCTGGTTGGTGGTCTGGCGTGACAGCGACAACATGGCGGCAAGCTGCTCCTGGGGCAGTTGCAGGACGCGGCGCGGTGGGGCGGTCTCGCCATAACCTTCAGCAATCATCAACAAGCGGTGCGCCAGCCTCGCCGGGGCCGGCAATAGGCTCAGTTGTTCGAGGTTGATGAAGGTCATGCGCAGTTTCTGGCTCATCAGCAACGCCAGTTGCCGCCAGTGCTCCGGGTGCTCGTCGAGCAGTGCCAGCAAGGTGTTTTGGGGAATGTGCAGCAGCGTGCACTGGCCTACGCCGTAGGTATCGTGGGTGCGTGGCTGGCCATCGAACAGGCAGATTTCGCCGAACCAGTGCGGCGGCTCCATCAGGCTCAGCAACGCTTCCTTGCCCTGCTCACTCACGGCACCGACGCGCACCGCACCTTCAAGCACCGCGTACAGGCCGCAAGGTGGATCGCCACGCTTGAACAGCCGCTGGCCCGGTGACAAGCGCCGTACCCTGGCCACCGACAGCAAACTATCCTGTAGGGAAACAGGCAAATGGCTGAACCACTGACCGCTCATCAGGCGTGGACGCCAGACCTGCATATCCATGAAAACTCCTAGAGATTGTCGCCTGGCTGACAGAGCGGGAAGTGGCCCCGGGGCATGATCAATCACCCCACAGGAGAACAACAATGAAAAGCCTCGTCGACCACCTCAGTCAATACGCCGCCTACCACCGTGACCCACGCAACATCGCCTCGCACTTTATCGGTATTCCGCTGATCGTGGTGGCCGTCGCGGTGTTGCTGTCGCGGCCGGAGTGGTCGCTGGGCGGCGTGTGGCTGTCACCGGCGGTGCTTGTCTCGCTGGCATCGGCATGGTTTTACCTGCGCCTGGAATGGCGCCTGGGCGTGTTGATGACCGTGTTGCTCGGGCTGTCCGTGTGGGCAGGACATGCGCTGGCGCAGCAAGGCACGCTGGTCTGGCTGGGCAGCGGCGTGGCGATGTTCGTGATCGGTTGGGCGATCCAGTTTGTCGGTCATCATTACGAAGGGCGCAAGCCGGCATTTGTCGATGACGTGACCGGGTTGATTGTCGGGCCGCTGTTTGTGGTGGCCGAGCTGGCGTTCATGCTGGGGATGCGGCATGAACTCAAAGAGCAAATCGAGGCGCGGGCGGGCGGGGTGCGTCTGCGCCGGAAAAACGCTGCGGCGTAAGACGCCATCGCGAACAAGCTCGCTCCCACAGGTTTTGGGGTTGGCCACAAGTTTTGTGCTCAACACCGATTCAATGTGGGAGCGAGCTTGCTCGCGATGCTTTTGCCTTAGATGTTGGCAACCTTCTGCCAGACCTTCGGCTTGAAGAACAGTGTCTCGCCCTTGGCCAACCCGATCAGGCTGTCGTGATCCTTGACCACCTCGGCTTCGATCAGATCGCTCTGCCCTTCGACCTTCAGCGTCACCCGCGTCGTCGCACCCAACGGACGGATATCGCGCACTTCGGCCGCGTGGTGGTCTTCCAGTTCATGGCGCGACAGCGACACTTCGTGCGGGCGGAACAGCACATGTTTGTCTTCGCCCAAGTGCAGACGGTTCGAATCACCAAGGAAGTGATAGACGAAATCGCTGGCCGGGTTTTCGTAGACATCACCCGGTGAGCCGATCTGCTCGATCACACCCTTGTTCATCACCACGATACGGTCGGCGACTTCCATGGCTTCTTCCTGGTCGTGGGTCACGAACACCGAGGTCAGGTTGATATCTTCGTGCAGACGCGCCAACCAGCGGCGCAGTTCCTTGCGAACCTTGGCGTCAAGGGCGCCGAAGGGTTCGTCGAGCAGCAGCACTTTCGGCTCCACCGCCAGCGCCCGGGCCAGGGCAATGCGCTGACGCTGTCCGCCGGAGAGTTGTTCAGGGTAGCGATCCGACAACCAGTCCAGTTGCACCATGTTCAGCAGTTCGTGGACTTTGGTGGCGATCTGGCTTTCGCTCGGGCGCTGGTTTTTCGGCTTCATGCGCAGGCCGAACGCGACGTTGTCGAACACCGTCATGTGGCGGAACAAGGCGTAGTGCTGGAACACAAAACCGACGTTGCGATCACGCACGTCGTGGCCGGAGACGTCTTCACCGTGGAACACGATGTTGCCCTGATCCGGGGTTTCCAGGCCGGCGATGATCCGCAGCAGCGTGGTCTTGCCGCAACCCGACGGCCCGAGCAACGCGACGAGTTCGCCGCTCTGGATGTCCAGGCTGATGTTGTCCAGCGCCTTGAAGGCATGGAAGTTCTTGCTGACGTTACGCACTTCGATCGACATGAATTATTCCTCCGCGGCGCTGGCGCGCAGGCGGTTGATACGGTTTTCGCTCCACTGCTTGAGCAGCAGGATGAAGAGCGCCAGGATCAGCAACAGGCTCGCCACGGCGAACGCGGCCACGTGGTTGTATTCGTTGTAGAGGATCTCGACGTGCAGCGGCAGGGTATTGGTCACCCCGCGAATGTGCCCGGACACCACCGACACCGCACCGAACTCGCCCATGGCCCGCGCGGTGCACAACACCACGCCGTAGATCAGGCCCCATTTGATGTTAGGCACGGTGACGTGCCAGAACATCTGCCAGCCGTTGGCCCCGAGCAGGCGCGCAGCCTCCTCTTCCTGAGTGCCTTGTTCCTGCATCAGCGGGATCAATTCACGGGCCACGAACGGCACGGTGACGAAAATCGTCGCCAGCACAATGCCCGGCAGGGCGAAGACGACCTGGATGTCGTGATCCTGCAACCAAGGCCCGAACAAGCCCTGGGCACCGAACATCAGCACATAGACCAGACCGGCAATCACCGGCGACACCGAGAACGGCAGGTCGATCAGCGTCACCAGCATGCTCTTGCCGCGGAACGAGTACTTACTCACACACCAGGCGGCGCTGACGCCAAACACCAGGTTCAGCGGCACCGAAATCAGCACGGCGATGACCGTGAGCTTCAGTGCCGACAGCGCGTCCGCTTCAAAGATCGCGGTGAAAAACGCACCGAGGCCAAGCTTCAGGCCCTGGGACACCACGATGAACAGCGGCAGCAACAGGAACAGGGCAAAAATCAGCCAGCCAAGGCCGATCAGGATTCGCCGCGAAGTCGCGCTGCCACGACGGGCAGCGTTCGAGGAAGCGGCAGCAATAGACGATTGGGACATGGGTGCCGCCTCCTTATGGGGTTTCGATGCGCCGCTGCAACAAGTTGATCAGCAGCAACAGGACGAAGGAAACCACCAGCATCAGTACACCAATGGAGGTAGCGCCGGTGTAATCGTATTGGTCGAGCTTGACCATGATCAGCAGCGGCAGGATCTCGGTTTTCATCGGCATGTTACCGGCAATGAAAATCACCGAACCGTACTCGCCGACCCCACGGGCAAAGGCCAAAGCGAAACCGGTGAGCCATGCAGGCAGCAGTGCCGGCAGCAGGATATGACGGAAAACCTGCAGGGGTTTTGCCCCCAGGCACGCCGCCGCTTCTTCCACTTCACGAGGGATATCCGCCAATACTGGCTGTACGGTACGTACCACGAATGGAAGTGTCACGAAAGTGAGGGCAAGGGTGATGCCCAAGGGGGTGTAGGCGATCTTGAAACCCAGATCCGCTGCAAACTGGCCAACCAGACCGGTAGGGGTGTACAGCGCCGTCAGTGCGATACCGGCCACTGCCGTGGGCAATGCGAACGGCAGGTCGATCATTGCATCGATCACTTTTCGTCCAGGGAAGGTATAGCGCACTAATACCCAGGCCAGCAGCGTGCCGATGATGCCGTTGATGATCGCGGCACACAGGGCGGTGCCGAAGCTGAGCTTCAACGCCGCCAGCACCCGTGGCGCCGAGATGATTGCCCAGAACTGATCCCAGGTGAGTTGAGCGGCATGCACGAACATCGCCGCCAGTGGTATGAGCACAATCAGGCTGAGGTACACCAAGGTGTAGCCCAGCGTCAGCCCGAAGCCGGGTATGACGGGGGAGATACGACGCGACATAAAAGTCCTTGGTTGAGAACGCACAGAGCCTCGAATCGAAATTCGAGGCTCGTTGATGGCTATTTAAGATTACTGCGCCTGATAGATCTGGTCGAACACGCCCCCGTCATTGAAGAATTTCGGCTGCGCGGCTTTCCAGCCGCCGAAGTCCTTGTCGATGCTCACCAGTTCCAGTTTCGGGAACTGCTGGGCGTACTTGGCGGCCACATCCTTGTCACGTGGACGATAGAAGTTCTTCGCCGCGATTTCCTGGCCGGTCGGGCTGTACAGGTACTTGAGGTAGGCTTCGGCGATCTGCTCGTTGCCCTTTTTCTCGGCGTTCTTGTCGACTACCGCCACCGGTGGCTCGGCGAGGATCGACAGCGACGGCACGACGATGTCGAACTTGTCGGCGCCGCCCTCTTCTTTCAGGGCCAGGAAGGCTTCGTTTTCCCACGCCAGCAACACGTCGCCCTGACCGTTGTTGACGAAGGTAATGGTCGAACCGCGAGCGCCGGTATCCAGCACTGGCACGTGTTTGAACAGGGTTTGCACGTACTCCTTGGCCTTGGCTTCATCACCGCCGTTGGCTTTCAGGCCATAGGCCCAGGCCGCGAGAAAGTTCCAGCGCGCACCGCCGGAGGTTTTCGGGTTCGGCGTGATCACCGAGACGTCATTCTTGACCAGGTCGCCCCAGTCCTTGATGCCTTTGGGGTTGCCCTTGCGCACCAGGAACACGATGGTCGAGGTGTATGGCGTGCTGGCGTCCGGCAGGCGTTTTTGCCAGTCCGCCGGCAGGGTCTTGCCGAGCTTGGCGATTTCGTCGATGTCACCGGCCAGGGCCAGGGTCACGACGTCGGCACGCAGGCCATCGATCACCGCCCGGCCTTGCTTGCCCGAGCCACCGTGGGATTGCTGGACTTTCACGGTGTCGCCGGCATGATCCTTCTGCCAGAACTTGATGAACTCGGCGTTGTAGTCCTGATACAGCTCGCGGGTCGGGTCGTACGACACGTTGAGCAGCTCGTAATCCTTGGCAACGGCGGAACCGGCAAAAAGGGCGCTGGCCAGGGCGGCCAAAGCGAAGTGGCGAATCGACGACATGATGAAAGCTCCTGGAATTCTTGGTTTGTTGGCTTTTTTTATGGATTTCTGGAATCGCGTTGCCGGTTCAAAGATCGCAGCCTGCGGCAGCTCCTACAGGTGATTGCGTGCTCTGTAGGAGCTGCCGCAGGCTGCGCTCTTCTTCAGCCCGGTTTGTTGCCCGGCTGCTGCAAACGGAATTTCTCTTTGCGTTCGATCTGCACCACTTGGGCGTTGTGCACGGTGATTTCCACGGCGCCAAAGCGCAGGTCGCGCAGGGCACTCTGGATTTCACGCAGGATGGTGGCTTCGTCTTGACCGTCGACGCTACGCAGGGATGCGCTCATATTGCTGCTCCTTCAACTGAGAGGTTGCCTCGCAGTGTCGGCACTGCTTGCGGCGTGAGAGCAATACTAGAGAGGAGTAGATATTCTTAAAAAGACTATTTGAGAATGTTTATATAACCAAAAGAAATTATTTGACGGGACAAGGGTTTGAGCTGAACAGCCCTCTTTCAGGCACACCAAAAACCCTGTGGGAGCGAGCCTGCTCGCGATGAGGGAGTGTCAGTCACCAGAGATGTCGACCGATACTCCGCTATCGCGAGCAGGCTCGCTCCCACAGGTTTTTTGAAAATCAGGTGATGACCGGGGCATGAGCCCAATCGAGCTGCGCCGCCGGCACCGGCCGCCCGAACCAGTAGCCCTGCCCCAGATCACATCCCTGCTCGAGCAGAAACGCCGCTTGCTCAGCCTGCTCGACCCCCTCGGCATGCACCTGCATGCCCATGCTCTGCGCCAGCGCAATGATCACCCGCGAGATTGCCGCATCGTCCTCATCCCACGGCAACCCGGCGACGAAGCCCTGGTCGATTTTCAATTTCTGCACCGGCAGACGCTTGAGCCGCAGCAGCGATGAATAACCCGTGCCGAAGTCGTCGATGGCCAGGCGCACCCCCAACTCGCGCAGGCGATGCATTTGCTCCAGCGCGACTTCCGGGTCCTCCATCACCGCGCTTTCGGTCACTTCCAGCTCCAGAAACGCCGGATCCAGCCCGGTTTCGCGCAGGACCTGCGCCACCTGCCGATACAGTTCACGACGGGCAAACAGGCGCGAAGAAACGTTGACCGCAACGAACGACAGCACCACTCCACTCTGCTGCCACTGACACATCTGCCGGCACGCCTGTCGCATCACCCAGGCATCGATTTCGGCAATCAGACCGGTTCGCTCGGCGACCGGAATGAATTCCGCCGGCGACACCAACCCCCGCTGCGGGTGCTGCCAACGTACCAGCGCCTCGACGCCAATCAGGCGACTGCTCTTGAGGTCGTGAACCGGCTGGTAATAAACCCGCAGCTCTTGCCGGTTCAGGGCGCGGCGCAATTCGAAGGCGATCTCGACCCGTTGCTGGGCGTGGGCCGTCAGCTCTTCGGTGTACAGGGCATAATCATTGCGCCCCGTGCTTTTGGCCTTGAACAGTGCAGAGTCGGCATTACGCAGCAGTTGCTCGACGCTCAAGGCATCGCTGGGGAACAGGCTGATGCCGATGCTGGTGTTGATGGACAGCTGGTGCCCATCAATAAGGAACGGCTCTTTAAGGCCATCGATGATCCGCTGGGCCAACGCAGCGGCCTGAACCAGTTGCGGACAGCTTTCAGCGAGTATGCCGAACTCATCCCCGCCCAGCCTGGCCAGGGTGATACCCGGACCGAACATAGTGCCCAGACGCTCGGCCACAGCCTTGAGCAACTGATCGCCGATGGTGTGCCCAAGGCTGTCGTTGATCATCTTGAAGTGATCGAGATCGATCATCAGCAGCGCGCAGCCACGCTTGTGGACCTGTGCCGAGGCCAGGGCCTGTTCGGCGCGGTCGGAGAACAGCAGGCGGTTCGGCAGGTCGGTCAGCGGGTCGTGGTGCGCCAGGCGCATCAGTTCGTGTTCGGAGTTCTTGATTGCGCTGATATCGGAAAACACCGCCACGAACTGGCTCGGCTGGCCATTGTCATCGTGGATCAGGCGGATCGTCTGCCATTGTGGGTAAATTTCGCCGCTTTTGCGCCGGTTCCAGATTTCCCCGCTCCACTCTCCTGTGCGTTCAAGCGCGGCGAACATCGCCTGATAGAAGTCAGATGGATGACGTCCGGACTTGAACATAGTGGGGCGCTGCCCGAGCACGTCCTCACAACCGTAACCGGTGATTTCCATGAACGCCCGGTTCACATGGACGATCACACCTTCCCGATCGGTGACCAGCACGCCTTCGCGGGTGCAATCGAAAACAGCAGCCGCCTGGCGCAGGCGCTCGCGATTGGTATTGCGTTCGTGCAATGTGGCGCCGATCCCCAGACACCGCAGCAGCCGCGCCCGGGCAACGAAGACCAACCCGGCGCTGAACAGCACCCAAACATAACCGTTGATCAGTTGCCATCGCAGTCGCTCAGCAGAGCTATCGAAGAAACTGTTTAATAAATAGCCACTGATCTGTAGCCAAACCACAGAAAGCAACAGATAGAGCAGCGCTGCACGCAAGGCATCGCGATAGGTGGCAGACATCCGACGATCCATGTCCCTACAATAAGGTGGGGATTATAGTTTAAAGACACATCCAGCCACTCTTATCTGAAAGGGCGACTGGTTTTCTGTGTGGGCTTAGTGATAATGCAATGGCTGTTTTTTCTTTATCGAGGGCCCTATAGCCTATGTGGTACGAAGGTTTTCTTGGCTTGTCGCCCTGGTCTCTGGTAGCAGTCACCCTGCTGATGACCCACGTCACGATCATCGCCGTCACGGTCTATCTGCATCGTTACTCGGCCCATCGCTCCCTGGAGCTGAATGGGGGCCTTAAGCATTTCTTCCGTTTCTGGCTGTGGCTGACCACGGCACAGAACACCCGCGAGTGGACCGCCATCCACCGCAAGCATCACGCCAAATGCGAAACCGTCGATGACCCGCACAGCCCGGTCATCAAGGGTTTGTCCACGGTGCTGCGCAAAGGCGCCGAGTTGTACCGCGCCGAAGCGGAAAACCCCGAGACCCTGCGCATCTACGGCAAGAACTGCCCCGAAGACTGGATCGAGCGCAACCTCTATAGCCGCTATCCGCTGCTGGGCATCGCGATCATGGGCGTCATCGACCTGCTGCTGTTCGGCACCATCGGCATCACCATCTGGGCCATCCAGATGATGTGGATCCCGGTATGGGCCGCCGGCGTGGTCAATGGCCTGGGCCATGCCATCGGCTACCGCAACTTCGAATGCCGCGATGCGGCGACCAACCTGGTGCCGTGGGGCATCCTGATTGGCGGCGAAGAATTGCATAACAACCATCACACCTACCCTAACTCGGCAAAACTGTCGGTGAAGAAGTGGGAATTCGACCTGGGCTGGGCGTGGATTCAAGTCTTCAGCCTCCTGCGCCTGGCCAAGGTTCAACGGGTTGCGCCGATCGCCCATCGCGTCGAAGGCAAGGGCAACCTGGACATGGACACCGCCATGGCGATCCTCAACAACCGCTTCCAGATCATGGCCCAGTACCGCAAATTGGTGATCGGCCCACTGGTCAAGCAAGAGCTGGAAAAGGTCGATCACTCGGTACGTCACCAGTTCCACCGGGCCAAACGCCTGCTTTCGCGGGAGACCAGCCTGCTGGACGACAAACACCATGTACGCATCCAGAACATGCTCGAGCACAGTCAGGCGCTGAAGGTAATTTACGAGAAACGCCTGGCCCTGCAGCAGATCTGGGTCAAGACCAGCTCAAATGGCCACGACATGCTGGCGGCCATCAAGGATTGGGTACACGAAGCCGAAGCCAGCGGTATTCAATCCCTGCGCGACTTCGCCGATCAGTTGAAGACTTACTCCCTGCGCCCTGCCGCTGTCTGATTGCAGCGCCAGCCGCAAAACCTGTGGGAGCGAGCCTGCTCGCGAAAAGGGAATGTCAGTCAAATCAAAGTTGACTGATACGCCGCTTTCGCTAGCAGGCTCGCTCCCACATTGATTTGTGGACACAAAAACTCGTGTCCAGTACCGCCCAGCGGGAGCCCTCTCCTTCGCCACAAAAGGCGGGAACTTCATCTAAAAAGCCCAATCTCAAAGACACTTCGCTTTCCCCCGGCGGGCTTGGTGTTGGCCGCCATTGAACACGCGGCATGCCCTTTGAGATTTGTGTCGATGGCCCCAAAAAACCTGCAAGACTCATCTCCGTCACATAGGCCCGAGGCCGCGCAAACCCTGATGGCGCTGATGCACGCCCAAGGCGAAATCGCGCGCCTGAGCGAACGCGAACAGCTGCTCAACACCTTGCTGATGAGCGTCAACGCGGTGCTATGGGCATTCGACTGGGAAACCCGTCAGGTACTTTACGTCAGCCCCGCCTATGAACGGATCTTTGGCCGATCGGCTAATCTGCTTCTGGACGACTGCGATCAATGGCGCGACAGCATCTATCCCGACGACCTGGACTATGCCGAAAGCAGCCTGGCCGAAGTGCTGGACAAAGGCGCCGTGGAAGACCGCGAGTATCGAATCATTGCCGCCGACGGGCAGGTGCGCTGGCTCAGCGACAAATGCTACGTCAACCGCCAGGCCGAGCCGGGACAACCAGTGATCATCGTCGGCATTGCTGAAGACATCACCGACAAGAAGCGGATGGAAAGCGAGCTGCACCGCCTGGCCACCACCGACGCGCTGACCCAGAGCAGCAATCGCCGGCATTTCTTCGAATGCGCCCACCGCGAGTTCGCACACGCCCGGCAACGGGGCGAGCCGCTGTCGTTCCTGATGCTGGACATCGATGACTTCAAAATCATCAACGACACCTACGGTCACCAGGAAGGCGACAACGTGTTGCAACGCATCGCCGATAGCGGCCGCGCAGCGTTGCGCCGTGGCGACCTGTTCGGGCGCATTGGCGGTGAGGAGTTCGCGGCGGTGTTTCCCGGCTGTACACCGCAGATGGCCCTGCAAGTGGCGGAACGCTTGCAACTGCAGATTCAGCGACTGCGTTTCAGCCATGAAGGCCAGACGTTCGGCATCACCGTCAGCCAGGGCCTGACCAGCCTGACCGCCGCGGACGAAAACGTGGAGAACCTGTTTTCCCGGGCGGATACCGCGATGTATCAGGCCAAGCACGAGGGCAAGAACCGGATTGTTACCGCCTGACAGGATCACCCAGGAACCCTGTGGGAGCGAGCTTGCTCGCGATGGCAGCGGCTCATTCAACATCAATGTTGGCAGACAGTCAGCTATCGCGAGCAAGCTCGCTCCCACAGGGGCTGGTGGTGTACTTACTTCCTGCGCAAACGCATCAACTCCGGCAAGCCGATCTTGAGCAACCGCGCCGTCCGGCTCTTCGCCAGCGCCTCGATGCCCTCATGCTCGCTCAGGCGCGCCATCTGCGCCGCCATGTTCATCACCAGCGCTTCGCGCGAATAAACCCCGCCACCGAGCTGGTAGGCCGCCGCAATCAGCTCCCGCAGTTCCAGCGGCAGACGCCAGCGCGTGCGCAGGGCCGAACCGTAGGCCGCGCCAAATTCAGCCAGCGCTTCGCCCACCTCCTCCTGCTCGTCCAGTTCGCCGCCGGCCTGTTTCCATTCCTGCAAACAGCGCAGCAACGCCAGATCACCCAGACGATGCAACATGCCGGCGCAATAGCAGCGCTCCTGATCCAGATCGAGCAAGCGCGCCAGGGTTCGCGCGTATTCGGCGGTGTGCAGGGACAGTTCCCAGTAACGCCCGGCATAGTCGGCCAATTGCGGATCGCTGAGCCGTGCGCTGCGCTTGAGCGCCAGCCCGAGAATCAGGTTCATGCTCTGCCCGGTGCCCAGGCGATGCAGTGCCTGGGACAGGGTTTGCACAGCGGCACCGTGGTGCTGGGCCGCGCTGTTGGCAGCGGCGATCAGCACGGCCGTGACCTGCGGATCGGTGCGGATTTCGTCTTCCAGCACCGTCAGGTCGAGGCCATTGGGGTTGAGGCTGCGTTTGACCGCCACTTGCACGTCGGTCATCAATGGCGCACCGTCGGCCAATTCACGTCGACGCTCCAGATACACTGACAATGTCATGCCCTTCGCCAGCGACGGCACTTCGCACGAAACCTCTTCACCGGCGTTCAGCAACAAGCCCTGCAACCGCTGGGTCAGGCTTTGCATATTCAGGGGCTTGGTCAGGTAGGCGGTCGGCGCCAGCGGCAAGGCCTCGCGCACGCTGGCACTGTCGTTGCGACTGCTCATCAGAATGAACGGCATGGGCGGATTGCGTTTGCGCTGGCGGATGTTGCGCAGGACATTCAGGCCATCGACGCCCGGCAACTCCCAGTCGGCGATCACCAGGTCATAGGGGTTGTCCGCCAGCAGCTCCAAAGCTTGCTGACCATCGGCGCACAAATCCAGCCGCGCATCGCAGCGTACGTTCAACAACACTTCCTTGAGCAGATCCCGGGACCAGGGGTCGGCCTCGGCAATCAGGACTCTCGGAACCGCGGGTAAAATGACGGTTGTCATACAGCTCTCCCTGGCAATGCAGGAACCTTAGCCAAAGCTGGCCATTCGATACAGCGCTAATGCGCGTGAGGCGTTTCAAGAGGGATGAAAAAACCCGCCGAAGCGGGTTTTTTGTGGATCAGGTCACACTGAGCGATCAGAGCTCGGAGAAGCACTCTTCGATGATCGCCAGACCTTTGTCCAGTTGCTCGTCCGGCGAGGTCAGCGGTACCAGGACGCGCAGAACGTTGCCGTAGGTGCCGCAGGACAACAGGATCAGACCCTTGTCACGAGCCTTGGCCACAACGGACGCCACGGCTGCAGCGTTCGGCTTGTGGCTGTCGCCGTTTTCGAACAGCTCGACCGCGATCATCGCGCCCAGGGCACGGACTTCGCCGATCACCGGGTACTTGGCCTGGATGGCCTTCAGGCCGGTGACCAGACGCTCGCCAACAGCCTTGCAACGGTCCAGCAGATGCTCTTCTTCGAACACTTCCATCACGGCCAGGGCCGCGGCGCAAGCGATCGGGCTACCGGCGTAGGTGCCGCCCAGGCCGCCTGGAGCGATGGCGTCCATGTATTCGGCCTTGCCGCACACACCGGCCAGCGGGAAGCCGCCAGCGATGGATTTGGCGAAGGTGGTCAGGTCGGCAGCAACGCCCATCTGTTCCATGGCGAAGAAGGTGCCGGTACGGCCAGCGCCAGTCTGTACTTCGTCAGCGATCAGCAGGATGCCGTGCTGGTCGCACAGGGCACGCAGACGCTTCATGAACTCTTTAGGCGCGACGTAGAAACCGCCTTCGCCCTGAACCGGTTCAATGATGATCGCGGCGATGTCTTTCGGCTCGGCGTCGTTCTTGAAGATGCGTTCGATGGAAGCGATCGAATCGTCGATGCTCACCCCGTGCAGCTCATTCGGGTACAGCGCGCGGAAGATGCCGCCTGGCATCAGGCCCATGCCGGCCGAGTAAGGCACGACTTTACCGGTCAGGCCCAGGGTCATCATGGTGCGACCGTGGTAAGCGCCGGTGAACGCGATCACGCCGGCACGGCCAGTGGCGGCACGGGCGATCTTGATGGAGTTTTCCACGGCTTCGGAGCCGGTGGTCACCAGCAGGGTTTTCTTGTCGAAATCACCCGGGACCTTGGCGTTGATTTTTTCGCACACTTCCACGTACGGCTCGTAGGCCAGAACCTGGAAGCAGGTGTGGGTCAGCTTGTTCAGCTGCTCGGTCACGGCGGCGATGACTTTCGGGTGCAGGTGGCCGGTGTTCAGTACGGCGATGCCGCCGGCGAAGTCGATGAATTCACGACCTTCAACGTCGGTTACGGTCGCGTTCTTCGCGGAATCGGCGAAGATCGGGTGGATCTGGCCAACACCACGTGGAACAGCAGCGGTACGGCGGGCCATCAAATCAGCGTTAGTCTTGCTCATACAGTCCTCATTCACCGCTCATCGGGCGGCGTGGTTCAAGGATAAAGCGACGGGGAGCAACGGCGGCAGCATGCGATGATCGACTGCCACAGCGTTCCCGGCCACCGAGAAAATTCCGGTTTGAAGCGGCGCAAAGGGACAGCGCTCTCGTGCCCTTTGCGCTTGAAGCAATGCTCTTACTGGCTTAGATGCCCAGGCAGAGGTATTTGATTTCCAGGTAATCTTCGATGCCGTACTTGGAGCCTTCACGGCCCAGGCCCGAGGCCTTGATGCCGCCGAAAGGCGCGACTTCGTTGGAGATCAACCCGGTGTTGACGCCGACCATGCCGTATTCCAGGGCCTCGGCCACACGGAACACGCGACCCAGGTCGCGAGCATAGAAGTACGAGGCCAGACCGAACTCGGTGTCGTTGGACATCGCGATCACATCGGCTTCGTCTTTGAAGCGGAACAGTGGAGCCAATGGACCGAAGGTTTCTTCCTTGGCCACGGCAGCGTTATTCGGCACGTTGGTCAGGATGGTCGGCTCGAAGAAGTTACCTTCCATCGACTTGCCGCCGGACAGCACGGTGGCGCCTTTGGCAACGGCGTCGGCAATGTGCTCTTGCACCTTGGCCACGGCTTTTTCGTCGATCAGCGGGCCAGTGGTGGTGCCGACTTCCAGACCGTTACCGATCTTGAGTTTGGCCACGGCGGCCTTGAGCTTCTCGGCGAACGCGTCGTAGACCGAATCCTGAATGTACAGGCGGTTGGCGCAGACGCAGGTCTGACCGTTGTTGCGGTACTTGGAAATGATCGCGCCTTCGACGGCCTTATCCAGGTCAGCGTCGTCGAACACGATGAACGGCGCGTTGCCGCCCAGTTCCAGGGACACTTTCTTGATGTCCTTGGCGCATTCCGACATCAGTTGACGACCGATTTCGGTCGAACCGGTGAAGGACAGCTTGCGCACGATCGGGTTGCTGGTCAGCTCGCTGCCGATGTCGCCGGCGCTGCCGGAAACAACGCTGAACACGCCCGCCGGGATGCCGGCACGCTGGGCCAGTTCGGCCAGGGCGAAGGCGGAGAACGGAGTCTGCGAAGCAGGCTTGAGCACCATGGTGCAACCGGCGGCCAGGGCCGGGCCGGCTTTACGGGTGATCATTGCAGCCGGGAAGTTCCACGGGGTGATGGCAGCGGTCACGCCGATCGGCTGCTTGATCACGATCAGGCGCTTGTCTGGCTGGTGGCCCGGAATCACATCACCGTAGATGCGCTTGGCTTCTTCGGCGAACCACTCGATGAAGGAAGCGGCATAAACGATTTCGCCCTTGGCTTCGGCCAATGGCTTGCCTTGCTCCAGGGTCATCAGGCGAGCCAGGTCGTCCTGGTTCTCGATGATCAGCTCGAACCAGCGACGCAGCTTGTTCGCACGCTCTTTGGCGGTCAGTGCACGCCAGGCCGGCAGCGCCTTGTCGGCAGCTTCGATCGCACGGCGGGTTTCGGCAGCGCCCATTTTCGGCACGGTACCCAGAATTTCGCCCGTTGCCGGGTTGTTGACCTTGATCGTCTGACCATTGTCCGCATCAACCCACGCGCCATCGATGAAGGCTTGCTGGCGGAACAACTGGGTGTCTTTAAGCTGCATGTCGGCTTTCCTTAACAGCACCGCAATAAGCGGAGCAAATTATGATTGTTGAAAGGCGCCTCGATAGGCTGCCGTCAGGGAAATCATTCACCGGGCTGAAGCACATAAATAGCGCACTGATTGAACTCGTGCGGTTCAGCACCCAGAGAAGAGCGTTTGAAATCTCAAACGAATCCTAGGATCAAAGGGGTTAAAGGACAATAGCCTGTTCGAAAAAAAGAACGAAAACGACGCTTTTGCCTATTTTTTCTGATCAACGTAGCAAACGCGCATTACAGCTTTAAAAAAACGCAGGCGATTCAGCAGCATGGACGCCCGCAGCGCATATGAGTATCATGGCGCCCGCTGCACCAGTAGCTCAGCTGGATAGAGTACTGCCCTCCGAAGGCAGGGGTCGTGGGTTCGAATCCCGCCTGGTGCACCATACGCTGTAACGAGAAAGCCTCAGGCCTTATGGGTCTGGGGCTTTTTTGTGGGTGTTGTTTTTAGGAAATCAAACCGACTCCGTTGGCGTCGGGCGAGCGATAGCAGACCATCGGCAAAACATCAGCGTGAGTTCCATGGCATAGCCGATGGCGCGCGGGCTGAAGGGTCAGTTGTCAACTTAAAGTTGACTACTCCAGCACTCGGCGAGCGATTGGGGGAAATCCAGTACCCCTGGCTATCTACCGAAAGGAGCCTGTTGCTGGTGATCGCATGGGGTGATGGTACGAAGCAACCGTCAAGGACAACTTGACAGTTCGATTTGATTACATGCGCCAGCGTCAGTCGCATGCAGTACTTCGTAGTTTCTTGGGTAGTCAGCGGCAGCTCACGTCCCCCAACAGATGTTATCCCACCTCCCCCAACTTCCAAGGTTGCAGGAGATCAGCCTGCACGATACCCTTCCGCCGTCGCTGCCAATTCAGCGACCGGGCTTGGTAACCCGAGAGTTAAGCGCAACAGCGCCCCATTCGAATTGCAGGCGTTTTTTTTCGCCCGTAATTTTGAGTTATGGCGGCTGTGCGTGGGACGTCTTCGGGCGTGCCGGATTCCTTGACTCCCGGTTTACCAACCTGCGCACAGCTGCCACCCATTCGCTTGGTAACGAAAAAGTGGCAGTTCCTCGTCAAGGAGCTAGACCATGCGCAATACAAATCCGTACGAAACCTCACATTTCCCTCAACACGATTTCAAGTCGCGCCCTCAAAGCATCTCCGTCAATGGAGGTGGCAAATGACTACACAACCAGAAGCAAAAACCATCGGTTTGACTCCCTGCATCTATTGCCCGGACGAACCGCTGTTCCATGTCAGCGGTGGCGTGCCTATTAGCAAAGCACTGGCACAGGCATCCGACCTGCTGTTCTTGGCCAAGTCGTTCGCCGAGGATGCGGCCTACGCAAAAGACACCGACCGCCACGCGTGGGCCGCACACTATCTGACTGCGATGAGTAAGGCCGTGATCGATGATGTGGTGAAAGTGTTGACGCGACCGACACAGGCTCGCTAGCAGCAAGCTACAGAATAGTGGCGACTCACCCTTGAAATGCGCCCCGAATTTTCGGGGCCTCCAAAACTGCCAGAATTAAACTGATAGTGCTTGATCGATTCGTACGTACATCAGAGGTGCTGCAAATCACTTCATTTATACGTGCAGCCTTATGACAAGAAATGAAAGCAGGACGTTTCCCGAAGTCAGTACACATCAGCGCTGGTCGCAAGGCCTGGCGGGCGTCAGAGCTAGCGACATGGCAAGAGGCTCCCGAAAGCTGGAAAAAGCACCAGTGACCCGATTCCTGCCCGACTTCGAGTAACCGCGCTCGCTCGGATTCGTTCGATCCTGGCGTGCGCAGTTGTCCCCCCGCCACACCTGCGGGCTAAATAGGTCACTTTTTCTGCACCCCCGCAGGTGGAAAGAGACCAGGCAGATTGGGGCTGATAGGCACTCGCATCGTAGAAAAATCCCCTGCATTTCCCTGCACATAGCAGGTGGGTTAACACCCCCCAGCCCGACGCAGGATGGGTGGAGATACGCACCATTTGAAAACTAGCGCGTCACGCTGCTATACAAGGCTTAGCCAGTCTTGATAGCGTAATGATCTCAAACCATTCGTGGATCTATGTCCGACGGTGACCTTAGGGGTCTCTACGCAGAGTCGAAATGTAGAAGTCCCAGTTTTTAAGGTAAAGGGATGAACCGACAAGAGTACTTCAACTATGTTGAGCGAAAGCTAAACGAACTAGCCCTGCGGATCGATACAAGGGCAAAAGTAAATATTCTAGATCTTAATATTCACTCAGAGTCATTCTATCTTCACCTCATAAATAAAATCATGATGTGGAGCCTGGAGAGCCTAAACTCTACAGTGTCAAATACCGAGGCAATAGATCTCGCTGATCACCCGAGAAAAATAATATTGCAGATATCGTCTACATCCACGAAGGCCAAAATAGAATCATCGCTAAGCAAAATAATCGACAAATACGAAAGTTACAAATTCAAATTTCTTTCCATTTCGAAGGATGCGAGCAACCTACGAACCCTGAGTTACAAAAACCCAAGCAAGGCTACGTTTAACCCACAAGAAGACATTCTCGACGTACGCTCGCTACTAAATGCATTCCTGAATTTAGACATAGTAACGCAAAGAGAAGTTTATGAGCAGATTCGGGGTGAGCTTGAAATAGAGATTCCGTCACGAAAAACTGAAACCAACCTCGCACAGATTATTAATACACTAGCGCAACTCGAGTGGAATGATTCAGAGTCAGAAATTCAAGTTATCCCTTTTAAAATCGAAAACAAAATCAAACACAACGATCTAGACACTGCAAAGTGGATTGTTGATGATTACAAGATACATAACAGTCGACTCGATAAAATATATACTGAATTCGACCGGCAGGGAGCAAATAAAAGTAGGTCCGTGCTTCAGTCAATCAGAACCATATACCATAAAAACAGAGGCACCCTCTCCGGGGACGAGCTCTTTTACAAAATCACAGAACAAGTAGAGCTGGTAATTCAGGAAAGCGCCAACTACACTAGCATTCCGCAGGAAGAGCTCTGCCTATGTGTAAATATATTAGTTGTAGATGCATTCATCCGCTGTAAGATATTTGAGAACCCTGAAGGATACGAAGCAAATGTTGCTGCCCGATAATATACACCCTGACCAGACTGTTTATTATAATGGCGCGCACGTGTTAAATTCCATCCAAAAAGCAAACCCTATCGAGCCCTTGGAGCTCTATATGGAGACCAAAAAATCTCGAGATATAAGCATGTCTCTTTTTATACTTTGTTTAGATTGGCTATTTATTTTGAACGCAATCAAAATTGGTGACCAGGGAAAAATTGAGCTATGTATCTAAAACAATTAAAAATAGCCTCTCCGACCCACACCATACGTGAAATAAACTTTCACAAAGGAATCAATTTAATCGTTGATGAAACGCCGTCTTCTGATGGAAAAGAGACAGGGAACAATGTCGGAAAAACAACAGTCCTAATGCTTATCGATTTCTGCTTAGGTTCCAGTCCAAAAAACATATATACCGACCCTGAAAATAAAAAAGAAGAGCACAAGCTAGTAAAAGGTTTTTTAATTGAAAACGAAATCCTTATCACGCTTACGTTAAAGAGCGATCTAGACGAAGAGTCTTCAGAAGAAATTAAAATCGAAAGAAATTTTTTAGCAAGAAAGCGTAAGATCCAGAAAGTTAATGGTTTATCCAAGACCGATGATGAGTTTGATGAAGCACTCACCGAGATACTTTTCAAGGGTCATTACGGTCAAAAACCAACTTTTAGACAAATAATCTCACACAATATTCGTTATCGAGACTTGAGCCTTACAAACACCCTTTACAATCTTGACAAGTTTACAAGGGACGAAGAGTACGAAACACTTTATCTCTTCCTTCTTGACTGTAACTTCACAGAAGGGAACACCAAACAAGACCTTCTAAACAAAATCAGGATAGAACAGGCCTTTAAGGCAAAACTTGAAAAGAGTCAAACAAAATCCGCTTACGAAGTTGCTCTAAGCCTAATAGACACAGAAATATCCAAACTAAATCACAAAAAAAGAACACTAAATCTAAATGAAAATTTTGAAAAAGATCTCAACTTTCTAAACAATATTAAGTATGAAATAAACACCGTAAGCTCGGAAATTGGTAGACTCAATATCAGGCACTCCCTTATTAAAGAAGCGGAAAGGGATATCCTTGAAACCAAATCTGAAATTGATATAGAAAAACTGGGCGTCTTATATAATCAAGCCGCTTCGCTTATACCGAACATCCAGAAAACATTTGCTGAACTTTGCAATTTCCACAACCAGATGGTGAGCGAGCGCGCTCAATATATATCCAAAGACATTCCGAAGCTTGAAAATGACCTCCGTTCTAAATCAGAGCTTTTAAGGCGCCTTCTTGAAAAAGAAGAAGAAGTGGCCAAGTCCATATCCCAAAGCGTGTCCTTTGAGGATCTTGAAAGTATAATTTCAGAGCTTAATGAGAAATACCAAAAGAAAGGTGAATACGAAAGTATTATTCAACAACTAGAAAGCGTGGATGAAGAACTTGCCGAATTCCGTAAAGAGCTTTCGGGAATTGATGATTTGCTATTCTCTCAAGAATTTGAAAAAATAATAAAAGATAAAGTTGACAAGTTTAATATTTTTTTCTCGGCAGTATCAGAAGAGTTATATGGAGAAAAATACGCTCTCAAAGTTGACCAGATAAACAATAAAGGTAAGCACCTCTACAAGTTCAGTGCATTCAATACGAACTTTAGCTCTGGAAAGAAGCAAGGCGAGATTTCCTGCTTTGATATCGCATATACTCTATTTGCAGATGAAAATGATATTCCGTGCTTTCACTTTCTGCTCAACGATAAAAAGGAGTTGATGCACGATAATCAGTTACTTAAAATCGCAGAGTTAGTAAATAAAAATGGAATCCAATTTGTAGCGTCAATACTTAGAGATAAACTGCCTGAAGAATTAAATAAAGATGAGCTTTTTATCGTCAAGCTATCTCAGTCAGACAAACTGTTCAGAATCGAGCAGCTTGAGGAGTAAACCCGCTACAGACACTCAAAAATTGTCTATCCCAACGTGTATCCCAAGAAAAAAACAGAATGAAAATCGTTAAAAAACAATGCGATATGCGTCTGGTTAGAAGCTCGCCTGGCCTGAGGCTTTTTTGTGGGTGTTTGAAGGCTTGGCGCCTAATGATCAATGCTGTTTTTTTCAAACAGCCGGCCAATGTCTCTCGCGCTATGCAGCACACGTTCGACCTTGATCTCGTCGTCCATCAAACAGTAGAAAACCAGATATCGGCCATGGGGGAGCATTCGCAATCCCTTCGCGCAATCGTCTCTTGAAACACCCAGATTCGGTTGATCGATCAACCGTGTGCACTGCCTGCGTAGCTCACCCACAAACGTTCGGGCCCGTTCAGGGTTGTCTCGGGCGATAAAACGAGCGACTTGCAGCAGATCGTCCCGTGCCAATGCGGAGAAAAGCAATTGCCTCATGGACGGTTTTGCTCGGCTGCTACCTCATCAATCAGCGCATCAAGCTCGGCAAACACGGTATCGGCAGCAATGGCCGGACGCGGATCGTTGCGGCTGGCTGCAATGGCTTCACGAAGTTCGGCAGCGTGTAGCCGATCCAGCAGCTGTTGATAGGCCGCGTGCGGTAAAAGATAAGCGGCTGGGCGATTGTGGATGAGCACGGCAACAGGCTCGGAACCCGCTTGCTCGATCACCGTGCTCGGGCTGCGCTTGAGCTCGGTGATGCTAACTGAACGGCTTGCAAGTAGCTGTTCCATGACGGCCCCAAAGGTACGAAAAAAAGTACCTTATAGTGTTCCATTCCTTGCATGAGGGTCAACGAATCTCCGACCAGTGCTGTCCTGGCCCACAAAAAAACCGCCAAAGCGGTTTTTTTCATTCTGTCGTCCAGTCGAACTCGTCGTACTCATCATCGTCCTCGTCGTCCTCGAAGAACTCCTCTTCAAGGTCGTCGTCTTCAACAACGTCTTCTTCCGGCTGATTCAGCAGAAAATCCTTGCGACTCTCGGTAATCGCTCGCCGTAGTTCCTCACCCTTTTGCGGGCAGTTGAGCATTTGGGCGATGCGGTCGATTTTTTTTGCCACGGCATCCTCCAACGCATCGGCTATAGCCTGATAGTGCGCGCTTTCGGGTCGGGATGCCAAATTCCCCGAGCACTGCGCACTTCAGTTTATTCCTGAAGACGGTTAGCGGTGATAGCGCCGCACCACGCTGCTGTTTTTCAGGACGTGGCCTTTGATTTTTTCCAGCAGCTGCGCACGGGTCAGGCCGGCAGGCAAGGCGTCCGGGGCCAGGTCCAGGGCGTAGATCTGGATGATGTAGTGGTGCGCGCTGTCGCCAACGGGTGGGCAAGGGCCGATGTAGCCGGTGGTGTTTTTGCTGTTGGTACCGCCGACGCCCTCGAGGCCGGGTTTGGTCCCGGCACCGGCCGGGATCTGGTGGGTAGCGGCCTTGATGCCGTAATGCACCCAGTGATCGACGCCCTGGCCTTTCTGGCCGTCCGGGTCGTGCATGACGATGGCGTAGCTTTGGGTGGCTGCCGGGCCGGTGTTCCAGTTCAACGCCGGGGAAATGTTGTGTCCACCGCACCCGGCGGCATCACTGGCGGCGACCGAGGTGAACAGACGGTCATCGGAGACACCGGGAATGTTCAGGGTGAAACGTTCCTGGGCCTGCGCCGGGAACTGCACGCAAAGGGCGACTGCCAAGGCCGCGAGCCAAGTGTTGATTGAGGTCAATCGGGTCATACCGGAGCACCTTGTGCGTGTTGGGCCGTCGTCGGCGTGCAAACTATAGCCGGACCGTTCACGCCGTGGCAGGGGCAATTGGCTGAACCTCGCGATAAGTACCAGACTCATAAGTGAAACGTCTGTCTGGAGAGTAATCATGACTCTGCATCGCGTTGCGCGTGTGGCCAATGTGCCCGAAGACCGGGGTCTGGAAGTGCAGGTCCAGGACAGCAAGATTCTGCTGTTGCGGGCCGGTGAGCAACTGCGCGCTTATCAGGCCGAATGCCCTCATGCCGGAGCCCCGCTGGCTGACGGTGCGGTATGCAACGGGCGCCTGACTTGTCCGTGGCACAAGGCGCAGTTTCGGATCGAGGATGGCGGGCTGTGTGAACCGCCAGCCCTGGACAGCCTCAAGCGCTATCCCCTTGAAGTCCGTGACGGCGACATCTGGGTCGGCGACCAGCCGTTGTCGCACGCCCATACGCCACCGGCTGACGATCCACGGACCTTCCTTATTATCGGCGCTGGCGCGGCAGGTACGGCGGCGGCAGCGGCGTTGCGCGAGAAAGGTTTCGGCGGCCGGTTGCTGTTGATCGACCGCGAAGCCGACGCCGGATACGACCGCACCGCGCTGAGCAAATACGTGATCGCCGGGGAGATGCCGCTGCACGAAGTCCCGCCGCTGCGCGACGAGGACTTTTACCGCGAGCAGCGGATCGAGCGTCTGCGAGGCGAAGTGGCAAGCCTGGATGCGCCAAACAGGACGTTGCGGCTGACTGACGGCCAGGCACTGACATACGACGCCGCGCTGCTGGCCACCGGCGGTGTACCCAACCCGCTGACACTGCCCGGTGCCGACCTGCCGCAAGTGTTCGTTTTACGCTCCAAAGCCCATGCACAGCAGATTCTGGACAGCGCCAGCGCCGGCCAGCGAGTCGTGATCATCGGCGACAGTTTCATTGCCATGGAGTCTGCCTCGTCCCTGCGCCAGCTTGGCCTGCACGTGACCGTACTGGCCCACCACGAGGTGCCGTTTGCCAAACAGTTCGGAGACACGGTCGGCAAGGCCATTCGCGCGCGGCATGAAGCCAATGGCGTCGTGTTTCATACCCGGGGCAATGCGGCACAGATCGAAGGGACGGACAAGGTCGAAGCCGTGTGCCTGGACAACGGCCAACGCTTGCCGGCCGATCTGGTGCTGGTCGGCATTGGCGTCACGCCCGCCACCGCCGCCTTCACTGGGCTGGCGAAAGAGCAGGATCACTCGCTACGTGTCGACGGCACAATGCGCGTGTCCGACGGCCTCTGGGCGGCTGGCGATATCGCCACGTTCCCGCTGAACAACCAATACCTGCGCATCGAACACTGGCGACTGGCCCAGCAGCAAGCACGGATCGCCGCGGCGAATATGCTGGGTGGTGACGAGCATTATCTCGACGTGCCGTTTTTCTGGACCTGGCATTTCGGTAAAACCTACGACTACCTCGGGCACGCCGAGGCCTGGGACGAGGTCGAGTTCAAGGGCGACCCTTACGATCCGCCCTTCATAGGCCTGTTCGGAAAAAACGGCATGGTGTCGGCGGCGGTGGCCTGCGAGATGGACCGGGCCATGGCGATGCTCGCCGAGCGGATGAAACAAACGTTGCCATGGGAAGAGGCATGGCGCCTGATCCGTGACGCCCCCTAGATACCGGACAGCAAAACGCCCGGCGCCTGCGCGATGCAGAGGCCGGGCGTTGCCGGGTTACACGGTCGCCGTTATTCGGTGGCGCCAGCACCCGCGAACTTGCTCATCACAAAACCGGCAAACTCTTCGACGGTCATTTTCTGGCCGTTGAAGTCCACCTGATTGTTGGCGTAATGCAAGTTGGTGACGATGTTGTTGCCGTCCAGTCTTGCCAGTTGGCTGCCGACCGCCATGCTGCTGAACATGTCTGCGGTGGCGGTGGCCTGATCGGCGATCAGCTTGGCGTCGGTCTGACCGTCGATTTGCGATTGCACGGTAAGCACATCGACCAGCATGGGCTTGGACACCTGCAGTTTGAAGTCCAGCAGCGCGATCAGCTGCCTGACCAACTGATCGGTCGGCAGATCGATGGCTTGCGGCTTGGTCAGGTCGAGCACCATATTGGCGCGGCTCTCACCGTTGACGGTGTTGAACGACAGATTTTCCAGGGCTACCTGCGGACCGGCCGCCAACAGTTTTTCCAGGCTGGACTTGAGCAGTGCTTCTTCGGCTTCGGTCAGTTTCAGCTCCGGTGCCGGCAGACCGGCCGCCGTCGCTTCGGCTGCCGCCCGCTCATACGGCTGCAGTTTGCTCTGGTAAACCTGCATCAATGACAGGCTCGCCGGAATATCGAGGTTCTTCAGGCTCATGGTCAGCGCACCGGAACCGATGGTCTTGCCATTCAGGGACACTTCGCTGACCTTGTAATCGGCACGCCCGGAGGCGCTGCTGCCCTTTTCTTCGGTCAGGTTTTTCATCTCGAATTTCTTGAAGTCCAGCACCGACTGCTTGACACCAAAAGTCGATTTGCCGCTGGCCAGTTCAAGGACGTTTTCGCCGGTGTAGAAACCGTAGGTACTTTTTGTCAGGTTGCTGGCCAGGGTCAGGCCGTTCAATTCAACCTGCACCGGTGCCTGGTCTTCGGACACGGTGGTCAATTTCAGGCTGTCCATGTAGCCGTTGGCCTTGACCTTCTGTGCCTGGGCGCTGGCATCGACGTCCATGCTCAAGCCGGAGAACTTCATGCTCGACTTGTCATCCAGCGCCATTTCCAGCGGCTGCAACTCGAAGGTGCCATTGGTAGCATTGTCATAGCCGATGTTGACCACGCCGGTCAGCGGGGATTTGTCCTTGGCGGCGGCGAACCACTTCTCGGTGGACGGGGTCTTTTCCAGTTCGTAGTGATTGGTCGCCAGGACTGGCAACCACTTCAATGACATCAGCCGCGAGAACGGCAACGGGCCGTGTTCGATGTGATCGACAAACAGCAACTCGACCGGCGCTTCGCCGAACATTTCGCCTTCGCCCTTGAGGCGGTAGTGCGCGGTGCTGCTGAATACATGACGCTCCAGCGACACCAGTTCCAGAGACGCTGTGCCGTTGGAACCGACCATGGCTGCCTGCAATTCCTTGTTGGCATTGGCAATCGAGGTGTTCAACACACCTTCGATTTTGGTGCCGGTGAACCAGGCTCCGCCTGCGCTGACGGCACCGATTGCGACAACGATTCCCAGTAGCACGCCTGCTGATTTATTCATGTATGACCCGTTCGATGTCCGTTGCTGAAAGTGAGGTCGTCTTCCCTGAACCCATGACAGGTTGCGGCTCGACTGCGCTGAAAGTGGAATGCAGATTAGCACCGGGCGCGACGAACGGCCCAATGATTAAAGGTGAAAGAGTGTCTCGGGGACGGTCAAATAAGGGCTGAGAGTTTCGGTGGATGTTCTGACGCCTTCGCTGGCAAGCCAGCGCCTACAGGGATCACCTTGTACCGTAGGCGCTGGCTTGCCAGCGAAGGCGTCAGCCTTGCCACCACAAAATCAGGAATACTGGACCTCGATCTCATCCAGCTGATGGTCAAAGCTTTTAAGCCGCGCAGTCCAGGTGTACACCAGCACTTCGAAGTCGCGATTGATCACCGCCCCGCCGGTCACTTCCGCACGCGGGTCGCAGACGTCCAGTTGATAGCGTTCGCGAGCCATGGCCGTGGCGACATCGGCCAGTTCCCGGGCATTGCTGAGCCAGTGCCGACCGTCGTCAGCCACCTGCCGGTCCAGCGCCAGGCATTGTTTTTTCAGGCTCTCGAGGCTTTTTTCCAGCGGCGTGCCGGTCAATTCGCCCATGACTTCCTGAAACGTGCGCCCCGGTTGCCAGTAACTGCCCCAGAAATAACGGTCGAACACCGTTTCGACACGACGCAACGCCACCTTGGTGTCCCAGATCAGGACCAGGGTCTTGCCTTGTTCGAGTTGTCTTTTCTTGATGCGTTGATTCTGGACCGAGGCCCAGGCCACCACCGCAATGGACATCACCGCAATCAGCGCGACGGCACTGTCGAGGAACGCCAGAGCCTTGTCGATCTGGTGGGCCAGCATGATGCCGTAGAAATAGGTGGCCGACAGCAGCACTAATGCCACGATGGCGCACCAGAAGCCGAGAGCATAAGGGTTTTTCATTCTTGGTTTCCCCCTGACCTGCGCGAGCCGTGAGCGAAGAAAGGGCACTTTGCACGCAGCGCCCTTCCAACACTTCAAAGCATAGCAATGGCCTCAGGGTTTGCCGGAGTTCGACGCTTGCGTTCGTCCGCTTTCCCAACCGCCGCCCAAGGCGAGGAACAAATCGATCTGGCTGGCGGCAACCTGGGTGTTCGCGGCCGCCAGTTGCGCCGTGACGTCGGTGTAGGTGCGGATGGCTTGCAGGTCAGCCAGGAAAGACTCTCGGCCAGCCTGGAAAAAGCGATGGGTCTGGTCGGCCGCCAGTTTCGCCGATTGCTCGGCATCGGCCAGGGCATCGCGGCGTTGCAGCAAGGCGGTGTACTGGGCGAGGCTGGTCTGGGTTTCGCGAATGGCGTTGAGCACCACCCCATCGAAATGCGCCAGCGTCGCCTGGGTCACCGCTTCGGCCTCGCGGATGCGCGCCCGGGCGCCGTTGGTCGGCACCTTCCAGGTCAGCGACGGGCCGAAGCCCCAGCGGTTGGTGGACGGGTCGCCGAGATCGTCCAGGATACCGACGGTACCGATGGTCGCGCCGATGCTGATATTCGGGTACAGCTCGCCCGTGGCGACACCGATACCGGCAGTGGCGGCCGCCAGCCGACGTTCGGCCTGCCGTACATCGGGACGACGCTTGAGCAATGCGGCGCCATCGCCCACCGGAATCAATTGCGCGATTTTTGGCAGTTCGTCGCAGGTGGCGGTGCCGGCTGGCAGTTGATCCACCGGTTTGGCCAGCAGCATCGACAAGCGGTACAGCCCGGCCTGACGCGCCGCTTCATAGCGCGGCATGTCGGCGCGCAGGGATTTGAATTGGGTTTGCGAACGGGTGACCTGGGTTTCGTCACCACGTCCGGCATCGCGCAGGCGCTGGATCAGCGTGGTGCTCTGGGCTTGCAGGTCGAGGGAATGCTGGGCAATTTCCCGCTCCTCATTGGCCGCGCACACTTGGGTGTAGGCCCGCACGACGTCGGCCACTACGGTGATGCGTGCCGTATCGGCGGCGGCCTGCGTTGCATCGGCGTTGGCCTTGGCCGCTTCGATGCCGCGTTGCAAGGTGCCGAACAGGTCGAACTGGTACGACGCGCTGATACCGATATCGCCAATGTTGGCCACCGGCACTTTTTCCGGGATCAGGAACGCCTGGCCGGACTCCTGCAAGCGCTGGGCGCCCATCTGCACGCCGCCGCTCCAGCCGCCCGCCGCTTGCGCCTCATCGACCTGAGCGCGAGAGCGGGACAGACTGGCCGCCGCCACGCGCAAATCGGTGTTGGAGGCCATGGCCTGCTGCACCAACTGATCGAGTCGCGGGTCCTGATACAAACGCCACCAATCGGCCGGCACCGGCGCGGACACCACCGTTTTGCCGTCGACCGCCAGATCACCCTGGAAGTCTGAACGATGGACAGCCGCCTCTTCGGGCAAATGATAATCCGGCCCGACCATCTGACACGCCGACAGCAGCAAGCCTAATCCGGCGACCGCCAAACCCGAGGCCCTGCTCATTGCGCCGGCTCCCGCTTCTGATCGTCGATGATCGATACCGTGGCGGTGCGCCCGGCGATCATGCGGAAATCATCCGGCACGTCATCGAAGGCGATGCGCACTGGAATCCGCTGGGCCAGCCGCACCCAGCTGAAGGCCGGGTTGACGTTGGGCAGCAGGTTATTGCCACTGGTGCGGTCGCGGTCTTCGATACCGGCGACGATGCTTTCCACATGCCCGCGCAGACGCGCATTGTCGCCGATCACCCGGATGTCGACGCTTTGCCCGATATGGATGCCGTTCAGTTTGGTTTCTTCGAAATAGCCATCGATATGAAACGAGTTGCTGTCGACCACCGACAACACCGGACGCCCGGCGCTGATGAACTCCTGAGCCCGTGGCGCGCGGTCGTTGACGTAGCCGTCCACGGGGCTTCGGATCACCGAGCGGTCGAGGTTGAGCTGCGCGCTGTCCACCGCCACCTGGGCTTCCATCAAGGCCACTTGGGCGCGGGCCACTTTCGACTGGCTTTCTTCCAGTTGCTCACCCGGCACCAGATTACCGAGCCCCTTGTTTCGCTTGGCCTCGCGCTGGGCCTGGGCCAGGGTTTCTTCGCGGTCGGCGACTGCCGCTTTGGCCTGGCGCAGCGCCAGTTTGAAGCGGTCTGGATCGATGCTGAACAGCACCTGGCCGCGCTTGACCAACTGGTTGTCGCGCACCTCCACTTGCTGGATCAGCCCGGACACGTCCGGAGCGATTTGCACGATGTCGGCACGGATGTGCCCGTCGCGGGTCCAGGGCGCGAACATGTAGTACATGACCATGCGCCAGACCACGACAACGGCGAAGCTCACGATCAGCAGGGTCAACACCACGCGACCCAGGGTTAGAAACGGTTTTTTCATGTCATCAGGTATCGACTGAGTGAGTCCACGGCGCCGAGCAGCAGAGCGTAGAGGGCCACGTTGAACAATGCCCGGTGCCAGACCAGACGGTAAAAGTGCAGGCGCATCAGCACCCCGTGCACCAACAGGTACAACACGTACGTAATGCCCATCAGCACCAGCAGCGTGGGCAGGAACACCCCGCTGACATCCAGGTCACCGATCATAAAGGCGCTCCATCAATGCCATGGGGAAGCGGTTCTTCGGGCTCGGCGGCGCCGACGAATTCGACGCCGGGCAACAGTGCCAGACGCAAGCCACTCAGGGCGTGCAGCAGATGCCGACGGGTTTCGTCATCGCCGGCACCGCTGAGGGCGCGACGGGTGCGATCGAGGGTCATCAGCAACGGGCTCGGTGCCGGCAAGCGTTCACCGGCCTTGAGACAGGCCTTGAAGTACTCGCCAACCTCGGCCACCACCTGGCGCAGCAGCACCTGCGGCACACCGAGGGCCCGCGGTGTATAAGCGAGCAGGTCCAACAGATTCAGCGCCACTCGCACTTCCCGCAGCGCCACGCCGGAGTCCAGGCCAGTCATGGCCAGGCGCGGCAGATGCTGCATCAGCCGATCGAGCATCCGAATGCCCAAAAGTCGATGTTCAGACAACGTGGCCGGCTCGGAGAGGCTGACAATGTCACGCCAGCTGAAACGGGTCAGGCGCTTGGCCGCCAGTTCAGCACCGAACGGCCGGGCAATCAGGGTCCAGATGAACGCGAACAGCAGCCCCATGGGGCCGGCCAGGTTGGAGTTGGCGAAACTGAGGAAGTCCGCGTCGTAAGCGCCCTGAATACTGATGAAGGACGAGGTGTTGACCAGGGTCAGCAGCATGCCCAGGTAAAACTGCGGTTTGACCGTCAGGGTCCCGACGCAAATGAACGGCACGGCAAACGCCAGCACCAGCATCGGAAAGTCATGCAGGTTGGGCAGCACCAGAAACAGATAAAGGCTGGCGAACACCACTGACATCGCCGTCCAGAAAAAGAACCGGTAAATCTGCGGCGCCGGATCGTCCATCGAAGCGAAGAAGCTACACGCCACCGCCGCCAGGATCACGGCGCTACCGCCATCGGTCCAGCCAAGCAGAATCCACAGCACCGAGGCCACGATAATCGCGGTGACGGTAGACGCCGCGGAATAAAACATCAGGCCGCGATCCAGAAACGGGGATAGCCGTCCCAGGCGCCAGTGTCGATACACCGCACGCCAGCTGTCCTGGCTTTCGTACTGGATGGCGTATTGCAGGCTGCGACAGTCCTGCCACAAATCGATCCACTCGCCGAGGCGGTAAATGGCATTGGAGAACAGCAGTTGCTTGCGGTCATCCAGAGCGTCGGGAGCAGGTTGCAGGGCCTCGAGTCGATCCTTCAGGGCTTGCCAGCGGTCTAGATCGGCATCCTTGTGTTCGAGCCATTCGGAGGTGGCGGCCAGCAACGGCGCGAACTTGTCCACAAGCTCCGGGGTGCGTCGTTCCAGGGCGTAAAGCGCATCGTCGAGGGCATCGATCACGGGCAGCAGGTGAATCATCCGTCCGCGCAGTTCCTTGGTGTTGCGCACCGTCTGCGGACGCGAGCCTTCGTGGGGCAACTGACCGATCATCAATTCCAGGGAGTTGAAGGTGGCGACCATCGATGCGCGCAACGCACTGACTTCTTCAGGCTGCACGTTGCGGCTGAGAAATCGCAGGCTGTAGGTCGATGCATCGGTAAACCATTTGCTCACCGAATCGTTGAACACCGGCGCCAGGCGCCGGGGCCAGAACATGGCACCGACCACCGCCGCCACGGCGATGCCGAGAAAGATTTCTTCGGTCCGTGCTTCGGCCACGTCCCACACGCCCAGCGGGTTATTCACCACCGGCAGGGCGATCAACGGCAAGGTGTAACCGGCGAGCATCAAGGCGTAGTTGTTGGCGGTGCGCAAATGCAGAGACAGAAACAGCAGCGTGCCGGTCCACAGCGCAATCACCACCACAAGCACGTAGGGGCTTTGCACGAACATCGGCACGAACAGAACCGCCGCCGCAGCACCGATAAAAGTGCCGACCGCCCGGTACAACGCCTTGGAACTGGTAGGGCCGAGAAACGGGCTGGAAACGATGTACACCGTGGCCATCGCCCAGTACGGACGCGGCATTTGCATGAGCAAGGCGATGTACAGCGCAATCATCGATGCGGCGAAGGTTCGGACTCCGTAGAACCAGTCCCGCGCCGGGGGCATGCCAGAGAAAAATCCGTTCAAGAGTTGACCACCGATGGCGGCGTGGCCGCTTCAAAAGCGCTCAGTACCCGCAGCGTAGCCTCCAGATCACTCTGGTCAATGCCTTCAAGGACTTCGTGGCGCAAGCGCACCAGCTCCGCTTCGACCGCCTGCACCAGCTCCCGACCGGTTTCGGTCAGGCTCAGGCATTTGGCGCGGCGGTCCTGCGCATCTTCGGTGCGGCAGACGTAACCGCCATGGCACAACTGATCGAGCAGGCGTACCAGCGACGGGCTCTCCATCCCTGCTGCCTGGGCCACCGTCACCTGGCGCACACCTTCGCCCAGACGCCCGATCATCAACAGCGCAACGGCACAGGCTTCGGAGATTCCATAGTTGGCCAGCGTGGTCTGGCAGATTTTGCGCCAATGCCTGGCGGCCACCACCATGGTGCTGCTGATGCTCATCTGGAGAACGTCGAGGTTATTCGGCACGAGGGAAAACACACACTGTTAGTTTGCTAACTATCAATATGGCATTGGAGAGGATTTTCCGTCAAGTTTTGAAACACATTGGCTTCCATCCGTCGCGAAGTCATAGGGGGTGAATCAGCCACCGTATAGAAGATGTATATACTTTGTCAGCACGACAACCGAGAAAGCAGCCATGTCCAAACAAGCCGTTTTTACAATGAAACTCGAGTCTGAATTGCGTGAACAGTTCATGGCAGAGGCAGAAGCCGCTCATCGCCCCGCCTCGCAGATCGTCCGGGAAATGATGCGTCAGTTTGTTCAAACTCAACGGGAGTCTCGCGAGTACGAAGCATTCCTGCAGCGTAAGGTCGACACCGCACGCGCTTCGATGCACGCCGGCGACGGGCTGACAAATGATGAAGTCGAGGCAGAGTTCGCTGCCAGGCGCAGGCGGGCCGCGCGACAAGTATGAAAATAATATGGACGAAAGAAGCAGCACAGGACCGTGCAGACATTTGGGATTACCTGCATGCCGTTAACCCGAAAGCAGCCATCGACATGGACAACCGGTTCAGCGATGCGCTATCCCGGCTTGCCCGATACCCGGAAAGCGGCCCTGCCGGGATCATTTCAGGCACTCGCGAACTGATTCCACATCAGAGTTACCGCATTGTTTATGAACAGGGACTGGACGCCATCTGGATACTCGCCCTGGTCCATACATCCCGACAATGGCCGCCCGGTCGATGACGATTCACCCCCCCCGCCCCTTCCTCAGCAGCACATCCAGCTGATCAATCACTTCGGCCCAATCCGCGTCTTCGAGAATTTCGTCCCGCAGGAAATCCGCCTGGCTCTTGTTCCAGAAGAACGCATCCGCCAGTTGCAGTTCCGGCTTGAGCGGTGAATGGGAGGCGATGAATTGATCGATGCTTTCGGCGTCGTCTGGCAGGCCGAGTTGTTTGAACAGGGATGGAAGGTTGTGGGTTGGGCTTTCCATGACAAACTCCGGTGAACCGATTCAGGGACCGCTGCGCGGTCATCGCGAGCAAGCTCGCTCCCACAGGAAAATGCGTTCTCCCTGTGGGAGCGAGCCTGCTCGCGAAGACGTCAGCATTGGCGACACAAAACTCAATGACTCAACTCCCGCACCTCGGCATGCGGCACCATTTTCAGAAACTCGGGCATGTCCATGCGCACCAGGTTGACGTGGTTGCCGGCTTCCAGATAGATGTCTTTCTGCCGGGTCAGCAGCGGATCGATCACCACCTCCAACCCATAGGACTCACCCAGCGCCGGTACGGCGCCGCGTTCGCAATCGTCGAACAGGTGCGCCAGGTTGCTTTCGCGAGACACCTGCCACTCACCGCTACTGCGGACTTTGCTCAGGTCAAGGTGACGGCTGGCGGGCAGCACGGCCATCAGGTAATGCCCATGGTGATCGTCGAGGATCACCGATTTTGCCACCCGTTCGGCAGGAATACCTGCGACCCGCGCTGTTTCAAGGCTGCTGGCCGAGTGTGGGTGGCTGACGATGTCATATTCGCATTTAGCCTTTTCGAGGCTTCGCTGCACGGTTCTTGCCATACGCATGATGCACCTCCGTGTCCGCAACAACCGCTGGCGGACGCTGGTTAACAATTCTTACAGTACTGAAAGTCTAGGCCCGATGACGTGTTCCGGCGGGAAATCCGCCCATCGGATGTCGACGACGATTGAGCAAAATTCATACCGGCCAAGGCTCAACTAAACTGTGTTCAGAGCCACCCCAAGACTCTCTCGGAGGGTCAAGTGAACACGCGTTGTTGTGCCATTGCGCTGCTGTTGGCGTTGAGCGGATCGGCCTGGGCCGCCGACACGGTTGTATTGCTGGTGCCCAACCCCCTCGGGATCTGGCTGATCACCTTCGGCCTCGCGTTTCTGATCGCTGAGGCGGCACTGCCCAATTACGGTGTGATCGGCCTGGGCGGCATCGTGATGTTCGTGATCGGTGCGGTGATCCTGTCCAATACCGAAGTGCCCGTGCCGTTGATGATCGGCCTGGCAGTGGTCAGCGCGCTGTTGCTGATCTACCTGGTGTTTCACGCCCTGAAGACCCGACCGCGCCACACCGTCAGCGGTGATGCCGGGCTGGTCGGCAGCGAAACGCCGGTCACGTCAGTGCAGCTCGACAACGCCTATGGCGGCTGGGTGCATCTGCAAGGAGAACGATGGCAAGTGCTCAGCGCGACGCCACTGCAACCCGGGCAACGGGTACGAGTGGTGGGGCGCAAGGGTTTGCTGCTGCAAGTGGCCGCGGCTGACGCGGTGCCGGGTGGAGAATAGTCATGGGTTTGCAATTGGGTCTTGTCGCGCTCCTGCTGTTGCTCATCGCACTGGCGGGGTCGACGTTTCGCATCCTGCGCGAGTACGAGCGCGGCGTGGTGTTCCAGCTCGGGCGCTTCTGGCAGGTCAAGGGCCCTGGTCTGATCCTGCTGATTCCGGTGGTCCAGCAAATGGTCAGGGTCGATTTGCGGACCGTGGTGCTGGACGTTCCGCCGCAAGACGTGATCACCCGCGACAACGTGTCGGTCAAGGTCAACGCGGTGCTGTATTTCCGCGTGCTCGATCCGCAAAAGGCAATCATCCAGGTTGAAGACTTTCTGATGGCCACCAGCCAATTGGCGCAAACCACGCTGCGGGCGGTGCTGGGTAAACACGAACTGGACGAACTGCTGGCCGAACGCGAACGGTTGAACCTGGACATCCAGCAAGTACTCGACGCCCAGACCGACGCCTGGGGCATCAAGGTTGCCAACGTCGAGATCAAACACGTGGACCTCAACGAATCGATGATCCGCGCCATCGCCAAGCAGGCCGAAGCCGAACGGGAGCGGCGAGCCAAGGTGATCCACGCCGAAGGCGAATTGCAGGCCTCGGAAAAACTCATGCAGGCCGCCGAAATGCTTGGCCGCCAACCGGGTGCCATGCAGCTGCGCTACATGCAGACCCTGAGTTCGATTGCCGGCGACAAGAGCTCGACCATCGTCTTTCCACTGCCGATCGAGTTGCTCAAGGGCATGGCGGACTTGTCATCGAAACCCTGAAGGTTGCGATGACGCCACTCATTGCCCGATATTGCCGGACAGGTACAACCTCGCGGCAACACCACCGGCCTTCATTTGACGAGCGATCTGCCATTGCGCCGGCAACGGTGCGAACTCGTCAGGTACGTCGGCGGTGCCAATCAGCCAGATTCGCCCCGTACCCTTGGGCAGGTCGCTCAAGTGGTCCAGATACGCGTCTGGCGTCGTCAAGGTACCGAAACCATAGTCGTTCGGCCGGCTCGAAGTGCCATCGGCCCGTGGCGGGGTGTACAGCAGGGGCTGGGTATTGCTGCGGTTGTAGTAGACGTAACTCAAGTACCAGAGCATGTCACTGGTGACGATCCGGTCCCCCGACTGAAAATGCAGGTTAACGTCTTCCACCAGGACATTGACCTGATCATGGACGTCCACCGTCGCGTTGTTTTTCAGACCCACCAGTTCAACACCGACAAACAGCACCAGCACCGTCAAGGCAAGCACCCGGGAACCGGAGTACAAGCGGTCGATTGCCAATGCCGCCAACAGCGGCAGGCCAAGGGCATACGCGGTAAGGTAGCGCTCGATGAATATCGGCGAAAAATACGACACCGCGAACACCAGCAGTATCGGGACAAAGGTGTAGACCGCGAGCAACGCACTGCCGCGGGACACGCTTCGATCACGTGCCAGCGCCACCCACACCAACACAGGCAGGGCCAGCGGCAAGGCGATAAATATCAGCGAGGGCAGGGTTTCGCCGTCGTCCTGGGTCAGTATCGTCCAGACCATCGACGGTAAGGAATCCAGGCTGACGGGCAACTCCCAGCCGACATCGCCATTGGCCTTGAGTTGATCCACGTGCCGTAGCAGGTCGACAAACCCCGGCAGCCATGGCAGATACAGCGCCACGATGGCCACATTGGCCAGCCACCAGTCACCCCGCTGGATGTGCCGCAGGCGATGCCCCGGCTGCACACGGATGATCCCCAGGTACAGCCAATGACACAGCACGCAAAGGGCCGTGAAGTAATGGGTGTAAAACGCCGCGCTCATCAGCACGACGTAGATCACCAGGTAGCGCCGACGCTGGGGCCTGCGGATCCAGTACACCAGTGCAATGGTTGCTCCCAGCAACCACAGCCCCAGCAGCGAATACATTCTCACTTCCTGGCTATACCGCACAGCCGTGGGAAGCAGGGCCAACAGGAAACCGGCCAGTATCGCGGCACGGCGGGTGGCGAGCCGATCGACCAGCCACACACCGAATCCGACCGAGGCAATCCCCGGCAGGGCGCTGAGACAGCGGATTGAAAAGATACCGTCGCCAAACATCGCGATCCAGCCGTGCAGCAACATGAAGTACAGCGGCGGGTGGACGTCATAGGCAGCATGCAACCAGATATCAGGTATCGAATAACGGGCCAGCAGCAGGCTGGAACCCTCGTCGCCCCAAATCGCGGCGGCAGTGAGATCGTAAAAGCGCACCAGCGCGGCCAACACCAGAATCGGCACCAGCCAATGCTCCCGCGTCCAGCGGATCAACGGTTGCGCGCCCCTGGCGAAACCAGGATTGGCGGGCGGTCCCTGAGTGTCGCCCATTGGCGTTTCTCTGCGCGCCTCCATTGCCTCCCCTTGCGACGTTGAGTGAAGAGCCGGATTGTTTGCGCATCACTTTAGCCCTTCAAGCCGAGCAACGTCGATGCTGACCCGGTAATGGAGCGATGGCCGGCGGTGGCACCGTCAGCGCAGCGTCGTCTGCGCCACGGGATACACCGACTCCCAACCTCCACCCAACGCCTTGTACAACCCGACGGCCGCCAGCGACACGCCGGTCGAACTCTCGACCCACTGCTCCTGCGTCGCCAGCAACGCCCCTTGCACGGTGAGTACGCTGACGAAATCCACCACGCCTTCGACGTACTGCTGTTGCGCGGTGTCCAGAGCAATGCGGTTCTGGCGCACGGCTTCGGCCAGGCTGTCGCGACGTAACTGGCTGGCGTTGTAGGCGGTCAGTTGGTCATCGATTTCATGCCAGGCGCGCAGCACGGTTTGCTGATAGGCGATAGCGGCTTCCTGTTGTTGTGCTTCACGTAATTCGAGCACGCCGCGCAAGCGGCCGCCATCGAACAACGGCAAAGTGAACTGCGGTCCGACCCCGAACGAACGCGAACCCCAGGAGCCAAAATCACTCAGTTGCATGGCCAGGGACCCGATGTTCCCCGACAGGGTGATGCGCGGATAGAAATCGCCCTTGGCCACGCCAATGCTGGCCGTGGCGGCATGCAGCCGTGCTTCGGCCTGGCGAATGTCCGGCCTGCGCTCAGCCAGTTGCGAGGGCAAGCCAATGGCGACCTGCCGCGGCGTTTGTGGCACCGGTGCGTCTGTGGATAACTCCGCCGCCAATGCCTGGGGCGGTTCGCCCATCAACAGACTCAAGGCGTTGATCAGTTGCCACTGGCGCTGCTCCAGTGTCGGCAGGCGCGATTCGATGGCCGCTACCTGCGCGGCGGCTTCGGCGACATCCAGATCCGTCGCGACGCCGTCGGCCAGGCGCAGTTGCGAGAGCTTCAGGCTATGACGGGCGACGTCGAGATTCTGTTCGGTGACGAGCCGGGTGTTCTGCACACCGCGTAGTTGAATGTAGTCCTGGGCGGTTTCGGCCAGCACCGACAGCAGCACACCGCGTCGGTCGTTCTCGGCGACTTCCAGGTTGGCGTCGGCGGCTTCGGTTTCCCGACGCACACGCCCCCAGAAATCCAGCTCCCAGGAGGCGGAAAAGCCGGCATCCCACAGATTGAAGGCGGATTGGCCGTCGTGTCCTGACGGGTCGTTCAGGCCTTCACCACTGTTACGGTTGCGTCCATAACGGCCGCTGGCGGCCGTGTTGGGGTAGCGCTCGGCAGTGATGACCTGACGCACCGCGCGACTTTGCTGCAAGCGGCTGCTGGCCAGCTTCAGGTCGAGGTTGTCGGTCAGGGCGCGCTGGCTCAGGGCCGAGAGTTTCGGGTCGTGGAACACCTCCCACCAGCGCTCGGCCATTGTTTCGGCAACGGCCTGGCTGGCGGCGGATTTAGCCGGTTTTGCCCATTCGGCGATTTGTGTGGCTTCGGGCTTTTTGAAATCGGGGCCGACGGTGCATGCGCTGAGGCTCATTGCGAGCAAGGCACTCAAGGTAAGTTGCGACAGTTGGCCCCTTCGCGAGCAAGCTCGCTCCCACAATGGACTTTCTGTGATGCGAAAATCTTGTACATCGCGCATAACCCTTGTGGGAGCGAGCTTGCTCGCGATGGCGTCCGCACTGTCAACACAGGCTTTCATCGCTGAGTCACCTCACGCAAGACAGCACTTGCGGTATCGATACTCGCCTCCACCGACATCCCCACCCGCAAGCGCTCGGCCAGCGACTGTCCCGGCTCCAGCACGATCTTCACCGGAATCCGCTGCACCACCTTGGTGAAGTTGCCGGTGGCGTTGTCCGGCTTGACCGCGGCGAACGTCACCCCGGTGGCCGGTGCAATGCTTTCGACACGACCGTTCAATGCCGCACCGCCCAGGCTGTCGACGCGCACTTGCACAGCCTGCCCCGGCTGCACATCCGTCAGTTGGGTTTCCTGGAAATTGGCCATCACATAAGCCTGCGCCAGCGGTACCACTGCGAGGATTTTGCTGCCCGGAGTGACGTAGGCACCGACCCGCACCGCGCGTTCGCCGACCATGCCGTCCTGTGGCGCCACGATCCGCGTATAGGACAACTCGTAGCTGGCCATTTCCAGCTTCGCTTGCGTCCGCTTCAGCCCCCCTTCGGCTGCATCGCGCTGGGCCGTGAAGATTTCCACCTGCTTGCGTTCCGCCGCCAGCACTGCCGTGGCGTTGGCCAGCCGCGCGGAGGCCTGGTCGATGCGTGTTTGCGCCTGTTGCGCATTTTGCACCGTGCCGGCGCCCACCCCGGCGAGGTGGTTGTAGCGGTTCAATTCATGCTCGGCAAAGGCCATTTCCGCCTTGGCCGAAACCACCGAGGATTGCGCCTGGGCAATCACCGACGCCTGGCGCTCGAGGGTCGCCCGGGCGTTTTGCAGTTGCGCCCTGGCCACCAGCGTTTCGGCGTCGGCGGCCTGGGCGGCGGCGCGCAAATCCCGGTCATCGATCAGCGCCAGCAACTGCCCGGCCTTGACCTGCTGGTTGTCCTCGACCAGCACTTGCTTGATAAACCCGGCGACCCGCGGCACGACCAGGGTGAAATCCGCCGAGACATAAGCATCGTTGGTGCTCTGCTGGGTACGCTTGCCGAACAGGCCGGGCATCGTCAGGTACAGCAACACGCCGACGGCCAACGCGGCGACCACGGCCACCGCGACTTTCTGCTTTGCTTGAGTGTTCATAAAAACCTTCTGTATCAGTGGAGCATTCAGGTCGGTGCGCGCGGCGGATAGATCCGCGTCGGCAGCCAGAAAATCAACAGGATCAAGGTCACAGCGATACCGGCCATGCACAGGTAAAGATCAGAGGAAGTGAGCACCACCGCTTGCTCATGCAGACGATGGGCAAGACTTGCGCTGTCGCGCTCAGCCAGCGGCGAGTTGCCGAGGCGATCGACCAGCATGGTCGAGTGAAAATGCAGGCGTACCGTGGTCAGCGCTTCGATTACACCGGTAGCGATGACCGCCGAAAGGCCTTTGACGGTGTTGAACCAGGCCGATGCGAATGGCCCTTGCATCGGGTTGATGCTGCCGGTGGACAGCATCAGCAGCGGCAACACTGCCATGGGCTGACCGAAAATCTGCAGCCATTGCAGCACATAGAAATCGTCGCGAATCCACGCGGACGTCAGTTGCGAACCGCCGACGCACGACAGCGCCAGCATGCTCAGGCCGACGCCCAATACCCAGCGGCAATCGACCCAGCGAAAGTTGCACAGCGCCGCCACCAACGGCAGCGCAATCAATTGCGGCAGCGCCGCCAGCAGCATGATCGGCGCGGTCTGCACCGGGCGATAACCCTGGACCTGCGCCAGGTAGCTGGACGGAATTATGATCACCGCCTGCAACACCACCAGCACGCCCGCCAGGGTCAGCAGGGCGAAAGACAGGTTACGGATGCCGAGCATCTGCATCTTGAAAAACGGCATCGGCTGCGACCATTCGCCGGTCAAGAACAGCGCCAGCAGCAACAGCCCGCCGCCGAGCAATCCGCAGATCAGGTTCGACTCGAACCAGTCCAGGCGATTGCCCTGCAAGATGCCGATCACCAGCATGCAGATGGCGGGAAAACCCAGCAGCACACCGCGCCAGTTGAAGGACTTGAAGCGTTCCAGACGTAGTGGGTCCCGGGGTAAGCCATACGCCACCGCAGCCATGGCAATCAGGCACGGCGCGATGATTTGCCAGAAGGTCCATTGCCAGCCGACATATTCGGTCCACAATCCGGCCAATGGCGTGCCCAGGCCCGGGCCGAACGTCGCCGTCAGGGCATAACCGGCCAGGCCATACAACTTCACATTGGCCGGCAGAAACCGCAGGGCCACGGTCATCAGCATGGGCGGCAATGCGCCACCCGCCAGGCCTTGCAAGGTGCGCAGCAACAACAGGCTTTCGTAATTCGGGGCGAACGGGCACAACATACCCAACAGGGTGAACAGGCCGATGGCCCACAGGGTGAAACGCCGCAGCGAGAACGTCACCGCACACCACGGCGCGAAGGCCATGGCCGCCACGGAAGTCGCGGTGTAACAGGCGACCAGCCAGGTGCCCTCGTCGTAGCCGATGGCCAACGCACCGCGGATGTCGGCCAGGGCGACTTTGGTCACCATCTCGTTCAGGCCCGACGCCAGCACCGCCAGCAGCACACCCACCAGGCCGATGATGATTCGCGGGCCGAAGACCTGTGGTGAAGCTGTCGGGCCGGTCGCGGCGACGGATGCCGGGGCCGTGAGGGAAGTCATGTATTGCAAGCTCCGGCGTGGAAAGACCGAAGCATTCTAGGAAGCGTGGTGCCTGACGAAAATCAACTTATTGGCAGGTTATAAGTGCGCTAGACGCAACGATAGTCCCGCCATCCCTTGTGGGAGCGAGCTTGCTCGCGATGAGGCCGGTAGCCTCGACATCTTTATTGCTTGACCTGCCGCTATCGCGAGCAAGCTCGCTCCCACAGGGGTTCAGCGGTGACTTTCAGGTTGAGCGACCAGCCAGGTTTCATCGCAGCAGGATTTCAGCGTTTCGCGCAGCCAGCGGTGTGCCGGGTCCTTGTCGAAGCGCGGGTGCCAGGCCTGGGTCAGCATCAAGGTCGGCAACGGGATGGGCAGGTCGAACGAGCGCAGTTTCAACCCCAGCCGCCGCACACTCAGCAAGGCTTCCTTGGGCACCGGCAGAATCAGGTCGGAATCGGGCAAGGCGAACATCGCCGCATGAAAACTGGGCGCGATCACCGCCACCCGCCGCTCCAGCCCCAGGGCATTGAGCGCGGTATCGATGGGCCCACGGGCAATGCCACGCCGGGACATGCTGATATGGGAATAACCGGCATAGCGCTCTGCCGTGATCTCTTCGTCCAACAGCGGGTGATCCTCACGCACCAGGCCGACGAAGTGGGTGGAAAACAGGTTCTGGACTTTCACTTCCGGCGTCAGCGGACGGGTGTTACTGATGCTCAAATCGATCCGCCCTTCGCGCAACGCCTCATCATCGCCATCGCCTTCGGGGACGAAACGCAACTCACAGTGCGGTGCCTGTCGGTCAAGGGTGTCGAACAGCTTGCCGCCGTAAACGCCGACAAAAAAGTCGTTGGCCCTAATACTGAAACGCCGCCGCAACGAACTCAGTTCCACCGCATCAGCCGAGCGAAACAGCAACCCGGCCTGCTCCACCACACTGCGCACCTGCTCGCGCAATTCCAGCGCCTTGGGGGTCGGCACCAGGCCACGCCCGGCGCGCACCAAAATCGGATCGCCAATGGCTTCGCGGATGCGCGTCAACGTCCGGCTCATGGCCGCCGGACTCAGGTTCATCCGCCGCGCGGCGCCCACCACACTGCCCTCGTCGAGCAAGGCGTCGAGGGCGACCAACAGATTCATGTCTGGCAATTGCATTGCGAGCACTCGTGTCTGATCAAGGTTGACTCAGACGCAATGCTAGCAAACATCACCGAACCATCCCCCACCGTTTCACCGTCACCCGCTCCAAAGAATCAAACACCAGATTCTCCACCAGCAACCCAATCAGAATCACCACCGCCAACCCGGCAAACACCTTGTCGGTATACAGCTCATTGCGATTCTGAAAAATGTACCACCCTAGCCCGCCCTTCCCACTGGTTGCACCAAACACCAGCTCAGCAGCAATCAACGTGCGCCAGGCAAACGCCCAGCCGATTTTCAGCCCGGCGAGGATCGACGGCAGTGCTGCCGGGATCAGGATGAACAGCACGAAACGCATGCCCTTGAGGCCGTAGTTGCGCCCGGCCATGCGCAGGGTTTCCGAGACGCCGAGGAAGCCGGCGTAGGTGTTCAGCGCCAGCGCCCAGAGTACCGAATGCACCAGCACGAAAATCAGGCTGTTCTGGCCCAGTCCAAACCACAGCAGCGCCAGCGGCAGCAGCGCGATGGCCGGCAACGGGTTGAACATCGAGGTCAGAGTGCTGAGCAAGTCGCGACCGAATTGTGTCGACACCGCCAACGTCGTCAGGGCAAATGCCAGGACGATGCCGATCAGGTAACCCTTGAGCAACACCACCAGGGAAATCCACACCTTGCCCAGCAATTCACCGCTGAGCAGGCCGTCGTAAAACGCCTGTGCGGTTTGCACAAAGCTCGGCAGCAGCAGGTCGTTGTTTTGATACCGGGCAACCGCTTCCCAAAGCACGGCGAGCAAAATCAGGATCAGGCTCTTACGTAGCCAGCTCTGTTGCCACAGTCGTTGGCCGAGGGGTAGTTCCCGCTCCAGCGGCACGCTGATCAGTGGCTGCAAAACCGTTTCGAACTCTTCACGCGGGGATGATAAATGGCTCATCGGGCCCTCCTTTCAACTGGCTCAATACGCGATGCGGATGTCGGCGAAATCCAGTTCATGATCGGCTTGGGTCGGCTGGCCTTCGTCGAACAACAGCCGATGGATGCGCCGCGCTGATTCCTGGAACGCCACGCCGCCGAGGCTGTGCAAATCGTATTGATGGCTGTGGACTTCCGCCCGCACCCGCCCCGGATGCGGAGACAGCAACAGGATGCGATTGCCCACCACCAATGCCTCTTCGATGGAGTGCGTGACGAACAACAGCGTGAAACGCACCTCCTCCCAGAGCAGCAATAATTCTTCCTGCATCTTGCGTCGGGTCAGGGCGTCGAGGGCGGCGAAGGGTTCGTCCATGAGGAGGATTTTCGGCTGCATCGCCAGTGCCCGGGCAATCGCAACCCGCGCCTTCATCCCGCCCGACAGGGTATGCGGATAAGCATCGGCAAACGCCGCCAGACCGACCTTCTCCAGATAGTGCAACGCCCGCTCTTCGGCCTCTTTGCGCTTGAGGGTTTTCGAGGCCAGCAGCGGAAACATCACGTTCTGCTTCACGGTTTTCCACGGCGGCAGTTGGTCAAACTCCTGGAACACCACGATCCGGTCCGGCCCCGGCGCATCGACGCGCCGGCCTTGCAGACGGATCTCGCCTTCCACGGGCTGGATGAATCCAGCCGCCGCCTTGAGCAACGTCGACTTGCCGCAACCGGACGGTCCGAGCAGGACAAAACGGTCCGCCGGATCGATCTCGAAACTGACTTGATGGGTCGCCCGCACCACACGCTGCGGCGTGCGGTATTCGAGGCTGACGTTATCGACCGACAGCAGCGCCTGGGCTGCCGCGATCGATTTGCTGACCGTGTGGCCTTGCAAAGGGGCGTTCATTTCGGTCAGCTCCCTTGCAGCGGCTTGGCGTCCTGGAAGAAGTAGTCCTTCCACGAATCCGGTTTGTTTTTGATCGCACCGACGCGGTAAAGGAACTCGGCCAGCGGGTAAGTGTTTTTCGGCGTGACGCTGAATTCGAACTGCGGGTTGTCGATGATTTTCAGCAACGCGGCGCGGTCGATCTTGGCATTGGTAACGCGGATATAAGTGTCGGCTGCCGCGCCCTTATCGTTCTGCGCGAATTGCGCCGCTTCGGTCAGCGCATCAATGAATGCCTTGTAGGTTTTCGGGTTCTCGTCGCGGAATTTCTCGGTGGCGAACAGCACCGTCGGCGAGTTCGGACCGAGCAGGTCATAGGTGTTCAGCACCACGTGCACGTTGGGATTGGCCAGTTCCTGATCCTGGAACGGCGGGTTGGAAAAGTGCCCACTCAGCTCGGTGCCGCCGGCCACCAGCGCAGCCGTGGCATCAGGATGTGGAACGGCGATGGTGTACTTGTCGAGGCGATTGAAGTCCTTGTCACCCCACTGCTTGGCCGCCGCGTATTGCAGGAAGCGCGACTGCACCGACACGCCCACCGCTGGCACCGCAATGCGGTCCTTCTCGGTGAAGTCGGCGATGGTCTTGACCTTGGGATTATTGCTCACCAGGTAGTACGGAAAGTTGCCCAGGGAAGCCACGGCCTTGACGTTCTGCTTGCCATGGGTGCGGTCCCAGATCGTCAACAACGGGCCGACACCTGCGCCGGCAATATCGATCGAGCCTGCGAGCAACGCATCGTTGACCGCCGCGCCACCCGAGAGCTGAGTCCAGTCGACCTTGATGTCGATACCTTCCTGCTTGCCGTATTTCTCGATCAGGTTCTGATCGCGCACCACATTGAGCAGCAGGTAGACGATGCCGAACTGTTCGGCGATGCGGATTTCACCTTCGGCGTGGGCCACGGTCGGCGTCACCAGGCTGCCGGCAATCAGGCTGAAACCCAGGCCGATGGCCGCGGCCAGCGGTGCGAATGGAAGACGTTTGGACATGATCAAATCTCCGACAAATCAGAAAGGCGCGTCGCCCTGGATGGTGGTGCGATACAGCTTGCGGCGCAGATGGCTGGGGCATCCGGCGGCGAGGTGGATCAGCGAACGGTTATCCCAGAACACCAGGTCATGGGGCTGCCATTGATGGCGGTAGATGTTTTGCGGCAGCACGCTGTGGGCGTAGAGCTCGGTCAGCAGTTGCTGACTCTCGTCTTCTGGCAGGCCAACGATGCGGGTGGTGAACCCTTCGCTGACAAACAACGCCTTGCGGCCGTTTTCCGGATGGGTGCGCACGACCGGGTGGACGACTTCAGCGACCTGGGCGAGTTGCTCCGGGGTCAGGGTCGGGCGCCAGTTGCCTTCGAATTTTGTTTCGCTGTAACGCGCCGTGTAGGAGTGCGCCGCCGAGCGACCTTCCACCGCTTTACGTAGCGCGAGCGGCAGGTTGTCCCAGGCTTTGTGCATGTCGGCGAACAGCGTGTCGCCGCCCTCCGCTGGCAGCTCTTGGGCATGCAGCATCGAACCCAGGCTCGGTAGCTCCTTATAAGAAAGATCGGAGTGCCAGAACTTCCCGGCATCACCGAGGCCGATGTTCTGGCCGTTCTCGACGATGTTGGAAACGATGAGGATTTCCGGATGCCCTGCCAGCAGGAACTGCTTGAGCACGTGGATCTGCAACACGCCAAAGCGACGGCTGAAATCGATGTGCTGTTCGGGGGTGATGCGCTGGTCGCGGAACACCACCACATGATGGTCCAGATGCGCGCGATGAATGCGTGCGAAGTCCTGATCATTGATCGGACGGGACAGGTCGAGGCCGATGATTTCGGCCCCTACCGCACCGCTGAACGGGCGGATTTCAAAGAACTGTGGCGCGATGCTTGGCGAAGCTGAAGCTGCAGACATAAATCACTCCCACGCACGGCACGCTCAAAGGCGCGCGCGTCGATCAGAAACTCACGGAGGTCCCGTGTTGGTTCGTGTCGTGCGGCGCGCCGATTGGTCGGCAGGTACGCAGGAGGTTGACTTTATAGATATAAAAATTGAAATTTAAATACCGTTAACGAATAACGATATGGCGATTGCTAAGGGGATGGAGGAATCGTGGTGTGATGTTATTTGTCACTTTTTGACAGAATTGTGGTGCTTTGGCGGACGCCATCGCGAGCAGGCTCGCTCCCACAGGGGTTCTCCGATGGGCACAAAATTGTGCTCCAGCAAAAATCCGTGTGGGAGCGAGCCTGCTCCGGGCGGCGTTCCGACGAAGAGACCATCAGCCTCGATGAATTTCTAGCGCTCGTGCAGCGCCTCGGCCCGCGCGCGGATGATCGGCTTGAGCAGGTAGCTGAGGACGGTCTTCTTGCCGGTGATGATGTCCACGGAAGCCACCATCCCCGGAATGATCAGCAACGGCTTGTCATCAGTGCCCAAGTGGCTGCGGTCGGTGCGCAGCCTGATGATGTAGTAGGTGGTCTTCTTGTCTTCATCGGTGATGGTGTCGGCGCCGATCTGCTCCAGCCTGGCCTTCAACCCGCCGTAGATGGTGTAGTCATAGGCGGTGAATTTCACCGTCGCTTCCTGCCCCGGATGCAGGAACGCAATGTCCTGCGGGCGGATCTTCGCCTCGACCAGCAAGGTGTCGTCCAGCGGCACGATTTCCACCAGGTCGCTGCCCGGCTGGATAACCCCGCCGATGGTATTGACCAGCAGTTTATTGACGATACCCCGCACCGGCGAAGTGACCAGCGTCCGGCTGACCCGATCTTCAAGGGCCTTGCCGGTGGCCTGGGCCTTGTTCAGGTCGGTGCGTGCTTCGTTGAGTTGGGTCAGGGCTTCGCTGCGGAATTTGCCGCGGGTTTCATCGACCTTGCGCTGCACTTCCTTGATTGCCGATTCGGCACGCGGAATGGCCAGGGTGGTGGCGTCGAGCTGACCACGGGTCTCCGCTTCGGCACGCCTGAGGCGCAAAACCTCCACCGGCGATACCGCACCTTGGGCCACCAACGGCTCGGACATGCTGATTTCCTGACGCTGGAAGCCCAATTGCTGGCGATACTGCGCCTGCTTGGACGTGAATTCGCGCAGCTCCTGCTGGCGCTGGATCAACTGCTCCTGCAAGCCGCCAATCTCATCGTGCAACTGTTGGCGGCGGCTTATATAGAGCGACTCTTCGTTCTTGGCCTGACCCGGTACGGCCTTGAGTACATCTTCGGGGAAGTTCAGCGGGCGATCCTCGACCTCGGCGCTCAGGCGTTCGACCCGCAGCAGCATCGACAACCGATCGGCCTCGGTTTCACCGACATTCGAAGCAAATCGCGTGTCGTCCAGGCGAATCAGCGGTGCCCCGGCTTCGACGATCTGGCCTTCCTTGACGAACAGCTCGGCAACGATGCCGCCCTCGAGGTTCTGGATTTTCTGGATCTTCGACGATGGAATCGCCTTGCCATCGCCCTTGGTCACTTCGTCGATGACCGCGAAGTTGGCCCAGAGCATCAGGAACACGAAGAACGCGATGATCGCCCAGATCGTCAGCCGCACCACTCGCGGCGCATCCTCGATCAGTGCCTTGTTGACCTCCGGCAGCGGCTGGCCCTGCAGCGAAGCAGCGCCTTTGAAGTAGCGACGGATCGAATCCTTACCCGACTTAAGCAACACTGATCTGCCCCTTCTTCAACGCTTCCATCACCGCGGCTTTCGGGCCGTCGGCGAGTATCTGCCCGCGGTCGATCACGATCAGTCGATCGACCAGCGACAACAGCGATGCCCGGTGCGTCACCAGCACCATGGTCTTGTTCTCGATCACCGCTGCCAAGCGCTGCTTGAGGCGTTCTTCGCCGGTGTTGTCCATGGCGCTGGTCGGTTCGTCGAGTAGCAGGATCGGCGGATTGAGCAACAGCGCACGGGCCAGGGCGACGTTCTGCCGTTGACCACCGGAAAGGTTCTGCCCGCGCTCGCCGACTTGCAGCTCATAGCCCTGCGGATGCAGGCGCGCGTATTCGTGGACGCCGGCCAGCTCTGCCGCTTGCAACACCAGTTCGTCCTCGACATACCGCGCACCGGAAACCAGGTTGTCGCGCAAGGTGCCGGCGAGCAACTGAATGTCCTGGGGCACGTAGCCGATGTTGTAGCGCAGCTCGCTGACGTCGATCTGGCGGATATCCACTCCATCGACCAACAACGAGCCATCATCTGGCTGATACAGCCCCACCAGCAGTTTCGCCAGCGAGCTCTTGCCCGAGCCGCTTCGACCAATGATGCCGACCTTCTCGCCGGGACGAATCGACAGGTTGATGTTCTTCAGCGCCAGGTTCTGCTGTTGCGGGTAGGTGAAGTTGAGCTGACGGCACTCAATGCCGCCTTGCAGCACCTTGCGGCTGAGCGGACGCTCTTCGAAATTGCGCTCCTGAGGCAGCTCCATCATCTGGTCGACCGAGGTCATGGTCACCCGCGCTTGCTGATAGCGGGTCAACAACCCGGACAGTGACGCCAGCGGGCTGAGCGCTCGGCCACTGAGCATGTAGCAGGCAATCAGGCCGCCCATGCTCAGGTGACCGTCGATGATCTGGTACACGCCGAAGACGATCATGATCACCCCGGCCAGTTGCTGGATCAGCAAGGTGATGTTCATCGCCAGGCCGGAGAGCATTTTCACCCGCAACTCAAGGCGACTGAGGGTGCCGATGGTCTGTTCCCACTGATATTGGCGTTCGCTTTCGGCGTTGTTGACCTTCACCGCATCCAGGCCGGCCAAGGTTTCGATCAGGCTCGACTGACGCTCGGCCCCCAGCGCCATGGTCCGTTCCATGGTTGCCACCAGGGGTTTCTGCAAGGCGTAGCCGATGGCCAGGGCGATCGGGAATGCCAGCACCGGAATCCACACCAGGTGCCCGCCAAGGATCGCGATGACGATAAAGATCAGAATCGTGAACGGCAGGTCGATCAGGCTGGTCAGCGTTAGCGAGGCGAGGAAGTCCCGCAGGCTCTGAAATTCATGGATGTTTTGGGCAAAGCTGCCGACCCGCGCCGGCCGGTACTTCATGGCCATGCCGACGATGCGCTCGAACAGCGTGGCCGAGATGATCAGGTCGGTTTTCTTGCCGGCCAGATCCAGGCACAGACTGCGCAGGCTTTTCAGGATCAGGTCGAAGAGGTAGGCGCCCGTGATGCCGAGTGCCAGCACCCAGAGCGTCGCTTCGGCCTGGTTCGGCACCACGCGGTCGTAGACGTTCATCACGAACAACGGCGCAGCCATGGCGATGATGTTGATCAGAAAACTGGCGGCGATGGCGTCGACATACAACCAGCGCGAACGCTTGAGGGTGTCGCGAAACCACGAGCGCGCACGCGGAATCAGCGTGCCGTGGTTGACGTCGAATTTGTGCTGGGGCTGAGCGAAAAAGACCTTGCCGGTATAGTCGTCGGCCAGCAGTTCGCGAGTGACCAGGGACTCACCGCCATCGCTTTCGCTGAGCAGCACCCGCGCCCGATCTTCGCCTTGCCAGCCAAGCAGGACGGCACTGCGACCGTCCTTGAGCAGCAGCAATGCCGGCATGGCAATCACCGGAATATCCTCCAGCTTGCGCTGCAGCACCCGACCTTGCAGCCCCGCGCGAGCGGCCGCGCGAGGCAGCAAGTCGACACTCAGGCGCTGCTCGGGCAGCGGCAGGCCGGTGGTCAGCATTGCCGCGCTGGCAGGCTTCTGGTGCAGCATGCAAAGAGCGAGCAGACCATCCAGCAACGGATCGTCATGCAACGCGCGCGGATCATGAATGAGTTGAACCCGACTGACTTCTGATTCCACGCTCGGCACTCTTGGCTAACAATTGAACAACGAAGGTCCCGCTCAATTCATACCGGGCAATTGAACCTTGGGCTTCACGTCGTTCTGCACAACGGATGCCAATGGTGCGACCACTCCCTGGCTTTTGAGCAATTCGCCCATGGTCGCCTTGATACGGTACTGAGTAAATAACTGAGTGTTCTTGATCTCCGCCAGACGACGAGAGGAGGTAAACAGTTCGTTCTCACTGTCGAGCAAATCGAGCAGAGTGCGCTCGCCAAGGCTGAACTGACGCTGATAAGCGGTACGCACAGCGGTGCTGTGGTCGACGTATTGCTGGGCGATCGGCACCTGCGCGTTGGCATTGTTCAGGGCATTCCAGGCCAGACCCAGCTCTTCATTCAATTGGCGCAGGGCGTTGTTGCGGATGTCCAGCGCCTGATTCGACAGGTAGGACTTGGACTCCAGATCGGCCTTGTTGCTGCCGCCGGAATACAGGTTGAAACGCATGCGCAGCATGGCTTGCCATTCGTTGTTGTGGCCGTTCTGGCCATCAATATCGTTGTCCGCGCTGCGACCCAATTCAGCATCGACGCGTGGGTAGAAGGTCGACTTGGCCGTGTCGTACTGCTTCTCGGCGGCGGCGATATCGGATTCGGCCGAGCGCAGGATCGGGCTGTTTTCCAGCATCTGCGCACGGGCTTCATTCAGGTTGGCCGGCATCAGCGCCATGAAGCTCGCCGGGCGCTCCAGTTGATCCGGCATCTGGCCGACAGCGGAGAGGTAGTTGGTTTCGGCGTCAGCCAGGTTGGTCTGCTCGGTGATCAGGTTGTTGCGCGCCTGGGCCATCCGCGCTTCCGCCTGATCGAGGTCGGCGCCACTGCCGACACCTCGCTGGGTGCGCAGCTGGATCTGGTCGTAAATGCGTTGGTGACTCTTGAGGTTGTCCTCGGCCAGACGCACGAATTCGCGACGGGTCAGCACGTCGAGATAAACCTGGGCAACGGTCAGCCCGGTACGCTCGGAAGTACTCAGCAGCGAGTAGGCGCGGGAGTTGACGGCGGCTTGTTGACGCCCCACTTCGCTGGACGTCGCAAAACCGTCAAAAACCATTTGAGTCAAACGCAAACTGGACTCACTGCGATTCAGGGTTTCCCAGTGCTTGTTGCTACTGCTGTCCGTGCGTGTAGTCACGCTATCGGTGCCTTCACGACCGTAACCACCCAGCAGATCGACCCGTGGCAGGTATCCACCTTTCGCAGCCTTCAACTGATAGTCCGCAGCCAATCGGCTGTTGACGCCTGCCTGGACCTCCGGATGGACATCCAGCGCTTGTTGCATGGCGTCTGGCAAGGACTGCGCCTGGACGAAAGACGCGGCGAGGACGAAAGGTATAGCCATGAACAAAGGCGAACGCATGGTAGGAATTTCCCAGAACTTCTTGTCTTGAATCACAGCAAAAGAGCGCGCTGCGTCGGAAGATCGCAAGCGGAATGACCGTATGTCGGAAAGTTCAACAGCGGATCTGGATCACATGCCGAGGACCGGTCACCACTGAAATATCAATGTGACATTACTGGGGTGATTGTTTAGGATGGCTCCAAGAAGGTCAATAGTTTGGCATTAAGTTAATAGCGAAAAATTCTAGCCAATTTATTGACGTATTTTTGCGTCAAACTTGTGCACTTATTTTGCAATGTACGTCCAGGCTGGTCGGCGCAAGCGCCATCAGGTCTATGGAAGTCAACTGAACGTGACACCCCGGAGAGTCTTCAATGAGCAGTGTTGTTGCCATCGTCAAAAGCATTGTCGGTCAGGTTTTCGTGGTGTCCCCAGAGGGCGTCCGCCGTGTTCTCGTTGAAGGCGACAAACTGTTCGCCGGCGACCAGATCGACACGGGCCTTTCCGGCGCCGTGTCCCTGGAACTGGCCGATGGCCGCACCCTCGATCTGGGCCGTGACACCCAGTGGAGCGCTGACACCCCGGACTCCGGCACTGATCTGGCAGCCGCCACTGCGCAAGCCGCGCCATCGGTAGAGGAGCTGCAACAAGCCATTGTCGCCGGTGCCGACCCGACCAAAGACCTTGAAGCCACCGCTGCGGGCCCGACGACGGCAGGCTCTGGTGGTGCCGCCGGTGGCGGTCACAGCTTCGTGATGCTCGACGCTACGGCTGGCCGCGTCGATCCGACCATTGGCTTCCCGACCGACGGCCCTGCTGCCACTGTCACCCCCACGACCCTCGATATCGGCAACCAGACCCTCACGACTCTCACGACCGCCACCGCTGCGAGCGTACTGAATGCGGATACTGGCACGCTGACCGAAGACAGCGTCGCGACGGGCAATGTACTGAGCAACGATAGCGATGCCAGCACGCCGCTCAGCGTCACCGGTTTCACCATCGCCGGCGTGACCGGCAGTTTCACCGCTGGCCAGATAGCAACCATCGTCGGCGTCGGTACGTTGACCATCGATGCCAACGGCAACTACACCTTTACGCCGGACGCCAACTACAACGGTGCCGTACCGCAAGTCACGTACACCACCAACACCGGCTCGAGCAGCACGCTGGATCTCACCGTGACAGCGTTCGATGATCCGAGCATTTTGACTGCCGACAGCCAGATCATTGCAGAAGACACCACCGCAACCGGCAACGTGCTGAGCAACGACAGCGACCTCGACAACGCCCTGAGCGTGGTCAGCTTCACCATCGACGGTGTCACTGGCACCTTCGCCGCCGGCCAGACCGCGACCATCGCCAACGTCGGTACCCTGGTCATCGGCACCAACGGCGCCTATACCTTTACCCCGGACGCCAACTACAACGGCGCGGTGCCAACCGTCAGCTACACCGTGACTGATGGCTCCACTTCGACGCTGAACATCGACGTCACGCCGGTCGATGACAGCTTTGTCGATGCCAGCGAACGTGTGACCACTGCTGAAGATGCCCCGGTGAGCGGCAGCGTCCTCACGGGCACGAGCAGCGTCGATGGCCCGGTCAGCGTGCTCAGCTTCACCATCGGTGACACCACCTACGCCGCCGGCAGCACCGCAACCATCGCCAACGTCGGCACCCTGGTGATCGGCGCCAACGGGGCCTACACCTTCACCCCGGACGCTAACTACAACGGCGCGGTGCCGACCGTCAGCTATACCGTCACCGACGGGTCCGGCAGCAACGTCACCTCGGCCTTGAACATCGACGTCACGCCGGTCGATGACAGCTTCACCGACCTCAGC